>JBOGKI010000665.1:0-2574 GCA_050745605.1 Terriglobia bacterium
CGTCACCGCCACGCCTTGCTTGGTGTAAAGGTCCTGTTGCGGCGCGACGTCGAACGACATCAGTTCCAGGGAAAGCTCGCGGCAATTCTCGATCATGGGAAAAATGACCGTGCCGCCGCCCTTGACAATGCGTGTGCCCCGCAGGCCGTAGACCACCAACGCCTCATTGGGGCCGGCCTTGCGAAAGAGCTTGGCTAACATCGCCATGAGCACAATGACCGCTAAAATCATCAACCCTACGATCACCCACAGTTGCATGGTTTGTTCCTCCTGGCGCCGCCGCTACCGCCGGCGCTCTGCGCCGAATCTGTTGCTGACGTGCCTTCGGCAATATAATTCCAGTCATTTTGAACTCACCGCCTGGTTACGCCCCCCTTCACTTTGAACCCGTCTCATTAGCCAAATCCTCGAAGCTGCGGACATAAGCGATGCCGCCCTCGTACCGCGTAATGACCACCTCGGCTCCCCGGCCGATCGCCGATCCATCCTCACCACGCGCGCCGCAAGTGTGCCGGGTGCCCGCCAGCGAGAAGATGATTTCTCCCGTGCCGCCCGCTTGGATCGAGCTGTTGACTCGCGCCAGCGCGCCCACCACATCGTAATCCGCCGGATCGAGCACCGCTTCGTGCGCCAGGAGCACCTTCACCAGAAACAGAAACACCAAGCCTGCTCCAACCAATCCGCTGACGGAAGCGATGCCCAGCGCCAGCGCTGCCCACAGGCTCGTATAGCGCGTCAGTAAGTAGCCGGTGCCGCCGAACCACGAAAGAAACGCCATCATCGTGGTGAAATCGAAGAAAGACGCGTGCGAACCCCGTCCTTGAACCTTCCCGCCCACGCCGGGTGCGTGTCCGCCGCTAATCGTGCCGCCTCCTCCGTGGCCCATTCCGGCGTGACCGAAGCCTGCATGCTGCAAGGGACCGCCGTGATGGAAAAGGCCGCGTGGCAGGTGCAGGCGCGAAGCGGAATGCAGCTTCCCCGCTCCGCTCAAAAACGACATCACGCTCAGCGCAAATCCCACGACAAAGCAGATCAGATAGAAAGTTGCCCACGTCATGATCGTGCCCTCTTTGCCGGTACGCTGCGGGTGGCCGCCGCCGCTTGACGCGAACCCGCCCCCGCCGCTTCGCGTTCGCCGGGACGTAACACCTCCAGCAGGCGGTCCGCCAGATTCGGGGTTTCCAGAATCTCGCCCAGCAACACAAGATATCGCCGCGAATTCTTGGTCTGCGCCAGCCTCAGCAACGCCTCGCTCATGTCGGTGTCGCGCCGGAAGCGCTCCGCTCCGTCCACCAGCCAGAGATCAACAGAGTCCTCCGGGGCCAGCTCATGGGTGGCAAGCTCCGTGTGATAGCCCTCGGGATCGTTGACCAGGTAGCCGGGGTGAACTTTGAAGAATCGGGCCAGCAGCGACCGCGTGGTGTTGGTCAGATGCGGGCGGGCGCCACTTTCAATCTGGGAAATATAGGATTGGCTGATCTTCTCTCTAAGTTCCTTGCGGACGGCGTGGACCACTTCAAGCTGCGTCATTTCCCGTTCCAGGCCGCGTAATGTACCCTCGACGTGCCGTAGGTAGCGGATTTTCTCGCCCAATCTCATCTAATTGCAAAATGCAATTAGTATATTGCAATATGTAATGCCAAAAGTCAAGCTTTTTATTCGCCCTGAAATCAAGGGGATGCAGCGTTAGATCGGGACTCGCAAGCCCTATCGCCCGGCGCTTGACTCCCCGGCAATCCTGACCGAGAATCGACGCCGCCGTCCCAGGGAGTTTCGGCGCCTTCAGCCGGGGACCGGCCTGGCCCGGAGGATGTTCCAGGGCGAAGGTGCAAATCTCGACGAGGTGAGTCTGCCCATGCCTGACGTATTAGATCAAATCAAGAATGTGGTCGTTCTGATGCTGGAGAATCGCTCCTTCGACCACATGCTGGGATACCTGAGAAGCGCGACCTATCCGATTGAGGGCCTGACGGGCAACGAGTTCAATCTGGAGGATCCCAGCAATCCCGCGAGCATCCAAGTGAATGTGAACGACCAGGCCAATTATCAGGGCGACCTGCACATTGACCCGGCTCACGACACGCTCAGCGTCAACGACCAGCTTTTCGGGACCCCGATCCCCGCCCCGGGAAGCACGCCCACCAACCGGTGGTTCATTTTCAATTACGCCCATGTGCACGGCAACAATCCCGCCAACGCGCACAACATCATGAAGTGTTTCGCGCCTGCTAAGATTCCGGCCCTGACTACGCTGGCGCAGGAGTTTGCGGTTTGTGACCACTGGCACGCTGCCGTTCCCGGACAAACGTGGCCCAACCGCTTCTTCGTGCACGCCGCCACTTCCGACGGCTTTCTGGACAACACCATGCGCTATTACGGCATGCGCACCATCTACGACAATCTAAGCGCCCAGGGAGTTTCCTGGAACATCTACTTTCACGACGTACCGCAGAGCCTGGCTCTGGCCCGTCTGCAAAGCTCGCTTTGCAAAGACCGCTTTAAGCTGTTCGACCACTTCAAGAACGACGACCATGAAGCGACGCAACCCGGCTACTCATTCATTGAACAGCGTAA
>JBOGKI010000666.1:0-2572 GCA_050745605.1 Terriglobia bacterium
TCTCAATCCGGTGGAGCGCGAGGCAGGGGCGAGAAGCGAAGCTTCGAGCGGGCAGACAGGAAGTCTGCCCTGGACCATAAGCGAAGCAGGATTGCGCAGCGCAGTGGCCGAGCTGGGGTGAGCCGGGAGATTTCCGCGAAGCACTGCTTCGCGCCCGGCGAACGACCCGACACGATGTCGGGGCTGGTCAGCGCACCAGGGATGGTTCGAGACTTTTGCATTAAGCCGGCGTAGCTCAGTTGGGCGAGACCGGTGTCTTCATTGAGATGCCAGTGGCATCTCAATCCGGTTGAGCGCGAGGCAGGGATGCCGAGCCGGGAGCATTCCAGGGATGGATCGGTGGGAGAGGTTTATTCAAAAATGAGCCGGCGTAGCTCAGTTGGTAGAGCAACGCATTCGTAATGCGTGGGTCGGGAGTTCGACTCTCTCCGCCGGCACCAATCATTACAAGCACTTACAACTCACTTGATCAATCTAAGCTTCGGGTGTGCCAAATTTGTGACCGGACTATGTTCAATCCGCGTCACAATCCGCTCAGCATGCCCTCGAAGATGCGCCACACCCAGATGCGCGTAGCGTTGCACCATCTCCGCACTCGCCCAGCCACCCAGCTCCTGCAGCACGTTAAGTGGTGTACCCGCCTGCGCGTGCCAGGAGGCCCAGGTGTGGCGCAGATCATGCCAGCGGAAGTTCTCTAACCCCGCCTTTCTGACTGCTTTCTGCCAGGCCTTCGTATTCACCCACCGGATCGGCTGACCCTCATAGGTGAACACAAACTTGGCATGCTGTCCCAAACAGCCACGCAATACCGACAGCGCTTCCGCGTTCAACGGGACCCCGATGGCCTTGCGGGCTTTGGCCTGGTCCGGATGGATCCAGGCAATGCCTTTGTGCAAGTCCACCTGGCTCCATTCGAGCTGGCGGACGTTGCGTTGCCGTAACCCTGTCGCGAGGGCAAAACGCGCCATCGCGACTTGGTGAGGCGGCAGGTAGGAGAGCAGGGTGTCGGCTTCCTCCCGGGTGATCCACCGCACACGCTTGTTTTTGAGCGTATACAGATGGATCTTCGGGATCCGCTCCAACCATTCCCACTCATCCCGGGCCTTCCTCAGGATGGCCCGGATAAGCCCGAGATGGCGGTTGGCGGTGGCCTCACTCGCCTCCTTGACCTTGACCTCACTAATTTGGAGCAGCAGTTCCCGGTTGATCTCCGAGAGCAGTTTGCCGCCCAAATACGGGTCCAGCCAACGCAACACGCTTCGATCCTGTTCGTGCGTGGCTTTGTGGGGTGTTTCCTTCAGCCATTTGAGCGCCGCTTCGTTCCAGGTGTACTGCGGACGTTCACCGAGCTGTTCGACTCGCCAGATTTCCGCCTTGAGGCGGTCGTGGTATTCCTGCGCCGCCTGCCGGTCGGCAGTCCCAGTAGGGCGGCGAATTCGCTGTCCACGAGGCGAGGTGAATCTGACCCACCAGTGTTCGCCGCGTTTATAGAGTGACATGACTGTACCTCCTTCGGTGTGCAGTCACTCAGCGGCGCTTGCCCACGGGAAGCGTAGAGCCCGCGCAGGAACTCTGCAAGTTCGGATTCCAAAAACACCCAGCGCCGGCCGGGTTTGGCTCCGGGGATAAGCCCTCGCTTGGCCTTGCCGCGTAAAGCAGCTGGAGACATGCGCAGGAATCGCGCGGCCTCGGCAAGATCGAATGTCTGTTCCCGTTCGCCAAATGCCATGGGCCTGTTCCTCTGTGATAGACATGGCCTAAGCCTAGATGCCAAACGGAGGAATTAATATTCCCGTTTAGGCTGGAAAGGACCTTTCCAGGCCAAGAAGCGTGGTGTTGTCCGTATCGTGCGCGGGGGTGGAGGTACCCGGGTGGCGTCAATACAGATCCCCGGCACCTGAGCGGAAAACGTGCGGATAAGATTCGGTGCCCGGCCGACCGAATGGCCGTTGAGCGTCCCAGATCCGGTCTATTCGGGTTCGGGTTTCTGGGAGTCGGATTTCGATGGCCGGCCGATTTTGTCTTCAGGCAGCCGGGGATCGACCTCGCTAAGCCACTTACGCAGGGTCTTTTCCGTGTATTGCGTGCCGTTGCGGTACTGCCGGATCGCTGGGTGCTCGATCAATGCCTGGATCGTGAACTCCGCATTTTGGTCCCACAAGGTTCTCGCGATCGCCTGGTACGCAACCTTGTCCAACTGTACGCGCCGGGGCGGCGTCTGGCTTTGGGGCACCTCGTTCGGAAACCAGAACGCCGGCAACGGCAGACGCTCCAACTGGCAATACCGTTGGATTCCCATAGCCGAGATATAGACGGCGTCGAGCGTCGAGCGCTCGTAGCGCCGCTCGTCGGCGCATATCCTCAGCCCTACGACGGCTTGGCGGTGCTCACGGGTGAAGTCTTGCAAGGCCGTTTCGTAGCCGCGTGCCCGCTCGGCCGCATCGGCTTGTGCCAGCCACTGGTCGCGTTTGGGGGCGGTGGACAGGATGACAAAATCGGCCCCCCACTTGTCGGACGCCGGAATCATCTGGGTATTTAGAGCGAAGCAAAGCGCGCGCAGGGTATCCTGCAC
>JBOGKI010000667.1:0-2567 GCA_050745605.1 Terriglobia bacterium
GTTTACAGGCGTGTAGTACTCCCCCAGTCGCCTCCTCTCAATTCGAGGGCGAAAATACTCGTACATCGAACCGAGTAGGTCGCGATTAATATCCCGGAAGCTAAACGCGTTCAGCCGGAACAGTATTCTTTCCAGAATTGCGTGGAGTACGCCGTTGCTCTGTCCGAACCAGTCAAAGACCGAGGATTCAAAGAGGCTGGAATAGATGTGGGCAACGTCCTTGTAGGCCACGTCTAGCAAGTCTTGATATTGTTCCTTAATATTCTGGACAAACTCACGCCAGATCGCGATCCCGGAATTGGAGATTTTTCGCGTAGTCAGGCCAACATCTTCACAGATGCGCACGAATATGAGGCGGCTGAGGGCCACATAGGCCGTGTTGGCGCAGAAGATGTCCTCAAAATGTTCGTCCTGCTGGGTCCCGGCGTAGGTTTGATCGTGCTTGAAGCGATCGTAGTCTTGTTCGAAGATTTGAAAGGCAAGATGGTGAAGAGCCCGCAAGGTCAAAATTTCGTAGCGGATCTTCGCGCGAGCCTTGACCGCGCCTGACCCAAGGTCCTGGAACCGTTGCTCCAGCCTTTCAACCTCTTCTTTCGTCTCCAAATATTCTCCGCGAAGCCCCCTAAAGCGCACGCGGCAATACTCATGGAGTTTCTCGATGGCATAGCTGAAAACGGGCTGGAGCTGCGGAAGCGTTTCAGAGATAAGCGGGACATGGCCGCTCTTGAGAGTGCCTTCCCGGAACGCCTCGAACTGCTTCCGTTCAAGTGAGGCCGCATAGCTAATAATGTGGAGCCGTTCTCGAAGCGCAGCGTCTGTCAAGGGAGACTGCACGCCGGTGCGAGGATCAATCGAGTGGCCGTCACCGATGTGGACGCATTCCAGAATCGCTCCATCGAGATCGCAAACGTAGAAGGTGCGCGGCGCGCACAACACAACGTAAAATGTCTCGGGCCCGATGTATCGATGCTCCAAAACCTGCTCACGCCAGATTCTGTCTCTGTTGCCTTCGTATCGGATTTGCTCATCGTCGAGCTTGGCCTCAACGACGATCCACTCCGAGCCATCTTCCTGGGAGTAGAGACGAATGTCGGGAATTCCATGCTGGCCGGACTTGTTGATGACTCGATGCCTGGGAGGGTATCCTAGGAGAGCGCCAAAAATTTGCGTCGCGAGTGGAGTGTAAAACCCTATCTCGCTGGCTATTGAGCCGGAGTTGATTTCGTCCAGGTATCTCTTTAGGGACATGGGCGGCGGCGGTAGACCTCATCTTAGCGAGGCATCGCGATCCACAGCAAGGACAAATTCAGCGATTTGGATGGAGTCAAAGGTTGACGGTTTGGCGGGTGGTTGGCGCAGAGCCGGCAAACCGCGCGGCGTCTGTGCCACCGATGCGCGATTCGTGTAAGACGCCGGCCGGACCCGGCCGTGACGCCTTACGTTTGTAACACTTCTGTAACCCTCATCGGCCTGTGAGGGGATATCATGAATTGGCACACGGGGCCCGACGATGGCCCGATCATTTCTGTACCACTGTGCTGCCCACTGATGGGGTGAGCCATGTCGCGGCGCTCTTCCGGCGGCATTTGCCGGCAAGATGCCGGCGCCACAGATTCCTCATTTGACACTCACCTGCGCAGGCTGGACAATAAGGTAAGCGAGGTTTCCATGTCCACCGTGATGTCAGCGCCGGGCTTGCACGAGGCCCTTTGGTGGGATCGCCTGCCGGACGGCAAGCTGCACTGCTATCTTTGCCCGCGCCACTGCCACATTGGCGAAGGGCAGCACGGCTTTTGCTACATCCGCAAAAACATTGAGGGGAAGCTCTACAACCTGGGCTACGGACAGCCGGCGGCGCTGCAGATCGATCCGATTGAAAAGAAGCCGCTGAACCATTTTATGCCCGGGACCCGCATTTTCTCCATGGGCACGGCCGGCTGCAACATGGGTTGTTTCTTCTGCCAGAACTGGGACATCTCCAAATCCAAGGCCGATCAGGTGAACTCGGTTCACCTGGAGCCCGAAGCGGTGGTGCTGGCGGCGATTGAAAACGATTGTCCTTCGCTCGCCTTCACTTACAATGAGCCCACCATCTGGGGTGAATACGTGATGGACATTTCGCGGGTTGCGCATGAAGTGGGCCTGAAGACGGTCATGGTGACCAACGGCTACATCACGCGTGAAGCCCTGTTTGATGTCTACCAGCACATCGACGCGGCCAACGTAGACCTGAAAGCCTTCACTGAAAACTTCTATACCAAGATTACGCTGACCCATCTCGCTCCGGTGCTGGAGACGCTGAAGGCGCTTCGGCGTGAAACCAACGTCTGGTTCGAAATCACCAACCTCATGATTCCATCCCACAATGATTCCGGGGACGAAACCCGGCAACTGTGCGCCTGGATTCTGGAAAATCTGGGCGATGATGTGCCGCTGCACTTTACGGCCTTTCACCCGGATTTCAAGCTGCGTGATAAGCCCAATACGCCGCCGGAAACGCTTCATCGCGCCCGCCAGATCGCCATGGAAATGGGGTTGAAGTTCGTTTATGAAGGCAACATCTATTC
>JBOGKI010000668.1:0-2566 GCA_050745605.1 Terriglobia bacterium
TCAGCGGTGAATGCGAAGCTGGCCAATCATCCGGAAATGTTGAACGCCGACCCTCACGGTGACGCCTGGTTGATTCAGGTTGAGCCAATTGACCGCCGCGAAACCGAGGACCTGATGACGGCGGAGTAGTATGAAGCCTACCTTGCGGGAGGAGCCAGCCACTGATGCGCTATCTCCCAAACTCCGCCTCCGACCGCCAGAAGATGCTCGAAGCGACGGGGCACAAGTCGGCGCCGGAACTTTTTGAGCAGATCCCGGAAGCCCTGCGGCTGAACCGTCGCTTGAACTTACCCGGCCCGCTTTCCGAGCAGGAAATCCTGGAATTCTTCCGCGAGGCCGCGGCCGAAAGCAGCCGGGACTACGTCGCGCTGCTGGGCGCCGGAGCTTACTCCCATTACCGGCCCGTCACCATTGACATGCTGCTCTCGCGCGGTGAATTCTTCACCGCCTATACGCCCTATCAGGCGGAGATCGCCCAGGGAACGCTGCAGGCGATGTTTGAATTTCAGACGCTCATCGCCGAGCTCACCGGCATGGAGGTGGCGAACTCGTCGCTCTATGACGGGTCCACCGCCACCAATGAAGCCGTGCTGATGGCCATGCGGCTCACCCGGCGGGAGCGCGTGGTGCTGGCGCGGACGGTGCATCCGGAATATCGCGAAGTGGTTCGCACTTACGCCCACAACCTGCACGCGGAGATTGCGGAGGCGCCTTACGAACCTTCCGGGCAGGTGAATCTGCCGGAATTGGAGCGGCTGCTGGACGATAAGACCGCGGCCATGGTGGTTCAGTCGCCCAATTTCTTCGGAGCCTTAGAAAAGGTTCCGGCCATTGCCGAGTTGGCCCATCGATTTGGGGCTTTGTTGGTGGTGGCAGTTACGGAACCGCTCTCGCTGGGATTGGTCAAGCCTCCGGCGGAGGCCGACATCGTCGCGGGTGAGGCTCAATCCTTCGGAGTGCCGGTGGCTTTTGGCGGGCCTTATGCGGGCTTTCTGGCAACCAAGGAAAAGTTCGTGCGGCAGATGCCCGGGCGGCTCGTGGGCCAAGCGACGGATACCGAGGGGCGCCGCGGATTCGTATTGACGCTGGTCACCCGCGAACAATATATCCGCCGCGAAAAAGCCACTTCCAACATCTGCACCAGTCAGTCGCTCTGTGCGCTGGCCGCCACCATTTATCTTTGCTTGCTCGGCAAGCACGGCTTGCGGGCGCTCGCCGAACAAAACCTTTCCAAGGCTCGTTATGCGGCTGAGCAGATCGCCGCCATCCCCGGCGCCGCGATACCTTTCACCGCGCCACACTTTAATGAGTTCGTTGCCAAAACTCCCGGCGATGCGGAAGAGCTTCTTGCCGCGTTGCGCGAGCAGAAGATTATCGGCGGCTTGAACCTGGGACGCTTCTATCCGGAACTTGAAAATCACCTGCTGATTTGCGTCACGGAAATAGCGAGCAAAGACGCGCTGGACCGGATGGTGGATACTTACCGCCGGCAGGCGGAAAGAACAAAATCGCGGGCGACCAAACAGGGCGAACCCGCCGCCGTGGCCAGCCGCCGGTGATGTAGGGGCGGGCCTTGTGCCCGCCCGAAAGGGCGACCACGAGGGTCGCCCCTACCATCACCACCAGGTGGCGCCACCTCTGCGGTGGAACGTAACATTGGACTGACATGGCCCGAAAAAACACCATCACGCAAGCGCAGCCCCACGTCACGCGCAACGAAGATCTGATCTTCGAGCGTTCCTCGCCCGGCAAGTCCGGCGTCGATCTTCCGGCGCTGGACGTTCCTGCCGCCGATCCCAAGGAATGGCTCGGCGAGGAATTCTATCGCCAGGATGTGGAGGGATTTCCCGAGGTTTCTGAAACCGAAGTCATCCGCCACTTCACTCGTCTTTCCACTTGGAATTATGGAATTGATACCGGTCTTTATCCGCTGGGCTCCTGCACCATGAAGTACAACCCGCGAATTAATGAAGTGGTGGCGCGTCTGGACGGCCTGGCGACGGATCATCCTTTTGCGCCCGAGCCGCTGGTGCAGGGTTGCCTGCGCGTGCTGGCAGAGACGGCGCGGTACTTGAAGGAAATCACCGGCATGGACGCCATTTCGCTTCAGCCGGCGGCGGGCGCGCAGGGCGAATTCACCGGTTTGCTTCTGATTCGCGCCTTCCTTGACGATCAGGACCGGCGCCGGAAGTACATCCTGATTCCCGACTCGGCGCATGGCACCAATCCCGCCAGCGTCACCATGGCCGGTTATGCAGTCCGCAACTTGAAATCGAACGCGCTGGGATGTGTCGATCTGGCCGAGCTTCAGCACGCCATGACGCAAGACGTGGCCGGCTTGATGCTCACCAATCCCAACACGCTCGGCATCTTTGAAACCCAGATTCGTGAGATTTGCGAGATCGTCCACGCCACCGGTGGCCTCGTCTACATGGATGGCGCCAACATGAACGCTCTGGTGGGCGTGGCGCGGCCCGGCGAGTTCGGCGTGGACGTGATGCACCTGAACCTGCACAAGACCTTTTCCACGCCGCATGGCGGCGGCGGCCCAGGCTCAGGCCCGGTG
>JBOGKI010000669.1:0-2559 GCA_050745605.1 Terriglobia bacterium
GGCGGGGACGCCCGCCCTACTCGCTGCCCTCGCCCTGCTGCCCTGGCCCTGATTCCAGCCTGGAGTCAGTGTGACTCTCAGAGCCACACCTCGGGGAATCTGCATGGGGGAATCGCCAATGCCTTGCACGCGGCGTTCGAACTGCGAAAGCGTGGGCATCATCGCCGCTGTCATCGGGTGCGCGCCCGAAGTTTCGGCCCACGTGCCCTGGACGGGCGGAATGACGTGGTCAATCCCGGTGTCCGCATCACGGTAAATTCTGAAAGCGCCTTGCATCATTCCCACCGGCATAAAGCGGCCGGCGCCGGAGTGGCTGGGCTCGAGAAACAAAACGTAGGAAGCCAGCGGATAAAAGCCAGCCGTTCCATCCATGCGCATCTGCATGTTGCCCATGACCCCCCCTGGCTGCTCCACCACCAGTGTTGTCGGTGGATGCCCCTTCTCCACATGTTCCACCGCAATCGTCGTCAGGGTCACAATCATGGAATGATCCGTATTCCAGCCGTACTCCTGCCTTGTGGCGCGTCCTTGCACAATCACCGCCGAAGCCCTGGAAAGTTGGGCCAGGCTCAGGTGGACCAACGAGGTGGCCCGGCCCGCAACGGCGACCGTCAAAGCCAGCAGAGCCAACAATGGAGTTCGAAGGTTCATGGGTTATTGCGCCGGCGTAATCAGCAGGCCGCCCACGAAGACCGAGACTTCACCTTCAGGGTCGGTCACCAGGATATTGCGTGGGCCGGTTGCCGCTGTGGGCGTCACGGTGACGCTCAGTTGCACGGCGGGCTGTCCGCCGGTGGTGGTGATAAAGCTGGAGGCGAGCGGCTGGGTGGCCGTCACGTCACCGGCATTGCCGCTCACCTCGTAGTAAGTTCCCGGAGCGATCTTCTGCCCCACCAGCAGCAGCGTCGCGGTGCTTCCCTGCGCCACGGATGCGCCACCCGCGTCGGCTGTACTGTTCAAACCGGCCTGCAGGATTTCCGGGCCGGTGTTCGTCATTGACTGAGCGGCGACGTTCACCATGCTGGCCGTCGATCCGGCGGTGACGGTCACCTCATGACTGTTGAGCGCCGGAACCACATAGAAGCTTAAGGCTGGCGTCACCGTGGAACCGGTCCCGACGGCCACCGCAAAGGTTCCGGCTTGTGCCAGGTCATCGGATGACAATGGGGCTGTGACCTGATTCGAATTCACAAACGTGGTGGGCTTCGATGCGCCATTGAACTGTACTTGACTGCCGGAAGTGAACCCGGCGCCATTGACTGTCAGAACCAGGCTCTGGGTATTCTGCATGGTGACGATCGGCTTCAACGACGAGAGTGATCCCCCGGACGCGGCGACGGTGACGCTGGCCGATGCTGACACGCCGGGACTGGCCGTGCTAGTGGCCGTCAGGGTTACAGGGTTCGGAGAAGGAATCGCGGACGGCGCGGTATAAAGTCCGGTCGAAGAAACTGTCCCCGCGGATGAGTTGCCGCCGGCCACGCCGTTCACCGACCAGCTCACCGCAGTATTCGTCGTGCCCGTCACCGTGGCCGCGAACTGCTGCGTCCCGCCCGTCGTCAGCGTCGCCTGTGACGGACTGACGGAAACAGATGTCGAACTCGTGACCTTGACACTGCTCGAAGCGGCGGAGCTTGGGTCGGCAATGCTGGTGGCCCTGACGGTTACGGGGTTCGGAGAAGGAACTGCGGAAGGCGCGGTATAGAGTCCGGCTGAAGAAACGGTCCCTACGGATGAGTTGCCACCGGCCACGCCGTTCACCGACCAGCTCACCGCGGTGTTCGTTGTGCCCGTTACCGTGACCGCCAACTGCTGCGTCCCGCCCGTCGCCAGCGTGGCCTGCGACGGTCTGACGGAAACAGCCGTCGAACTCCTGACCTTGACACTGCTTGAAGCGGAGGAGCTGGAATCGGCGACACTGGTAGCCGTCACGGTAATGCTACCGGAAGGCGCCGACCCGGGCGCTGTGTAAAGACCGGCGGCGGAGACGGTGCCCATCGCTGAACTGCCGCCAGCCACGCCATTCACCGTCCAGGTAACGGCCGTGTTTGAAGTCCCGGTAACGGTAGCGGAGAATTGCTGCGTGGCGCCGGCGTTCAACGTCGCGGTGTTGGGGCTGAGATTGACGGAGACGGTCTGCGGGGTGCTTTGGGCTGGACCGGGAGCAAAGCCACCCCCACCGCCCCCGCAGCCGATTTGGACCAAACCGATGACGGTGAGAACCACTCCGGTAAGAACTCTTCGTGATGTCAAAGAAGATAAAGTCATGCTCGCGCCAATTGCCTCTCGAATGGATTTGCTCATCTGCCGTCAGGTTTTTTGAGAGCGATCGTTCCCTCAGCATCCGTGCGCCGGCCTTCAGGCGCGGATTAGGTCTGTCTTCACACTTCTCTGCAAGACCCGTTTTGGGGACACACCTCACCCTCGACGTGAACGCTTTTTTTCGATTTCACGTTTCGGAGAACAATTGGTTATTGTTGTTAACCGCCGCGCTCGGGCCTATTTAAGTGCACGCTGTGTGCCAACTCAGCGATATGGAAAACAGGTCTTCGGCAGCAG
>JBOGKI010000670.1:0-2550 GCA_050745605.1 Terriglobia bacterium
CTTTAACAGCTTCTCACGGTCCAGAAATCTCACGTGAATCCGGTGGGCGTTGGAGCGGTTTGAGTGGATACAGCTCCCTGATTTTTATTGGCTTTCCAGCAAAATTGGCTTCGCTCCAATTTGGATTGGCATCCCGGGAGTGAACGAAGTGACGTTTCCGGCCAAGTCTGCGTACTTAGTATAGGTGGAATTGGGAGTGTAACTGGACGTGCCGCAGCTTCCGTTGCTGCACGTCTGTGAAGCATCCCAGACTGCCTGCGTCTGGACGCCTCCCGGCTTCGTGAGATTGCAAGTCCAGACGCTTCCACTGACGGAACACGGACTCGCCAAGGTCGCCCCGACCATCCAGGTGTAAACTTGGCCGTAGGCAATGCCCGCTGGGGTGAGCCCGGAGGGAGTCCACAAAGTCCCCTCGCCTTGGTTGCCGTATTGAAACCAGTAAAAGCGCGATACCCCTGCCGACCATTGCAGAAGATAGATGCGCGCCACAAAAGCGGCTTGGAGGTCAGGATCGGAGAGGTCAGCGTCCTTTCCCCAACCACCCTCTGTATCCCACACTGGCTTGGAGGTAAGCCCCGCACCGGCTTTCGTAGCTGTCAGGCTGCTCGCGACTGAGGTGATCATTTCTGGCCGTTGGCCGTTGGAGGGGTTGAGATATCCATGGAAGGTGACCACGTCTGCGTACTGGCTCCCGCCCCCAGCGAAAAACTGTTGCATCCAAGTGTTCAGATTCGCGTTTGTCGCTCCGCCATTAACCGGTGTGGGGGTCGTCACCATGGCCGTAGGGTCCAGAGACTTGATAATGGCGTAAGCGTCCTTTGCCATGCGCACCATCTGAGCCGTCGTCCCGTTCCATTCCTTGGGAATATCAGGCTCGTTCCACACTTCCCAGTACTTGATGTGGTTGTCGGCGCTGTTGTTACTGTGGGTGACGACCGCCGTCACAAAGTTCTGCCAAATCATGTCGGGCCCGCTACCATCGGGATTTAAGTCCTTTGGCGCGTCACAGGAGCCAGGAGGAGAATTCGAGGTCACGCAGGTTGGATCGTTCGGATTCGACGAGGCCCAAGGCGGTACAACTCCAAAAGTGTAGAGCAGATCGGTCATGCCATTTTGCTGTGCAAGCTGAAACCAACTGTCCAGTTTCGACCAATCGTACTGCCCCGCACCCTGCCCCTCAATATCATTCCAATTTGTTTCCGTCGCCCACAGGCGCAGGCTTCCGAAAGACATCGACGGCGGCGCCGGCCAGGGAACAAGTCGGGAAAACCTGAAAATCGGGTTAACGTCGGGATGCAGATTCAAGCCGAAAAACGTACCCGGAATGCCTTGACCAGAACCCGATCCAGGACCTGAGCCGGAGCCCGATCCGGAGCCGGATGGCGGGGGCAATGAGGACTGAGAAGAGCTGGAACCTCCGCATCCGAGCATCAGCATGGATGCGCTCCAAAGAAGAATCAGCATAGCTCCCGACAGCCAGATTGCCGATTTCTCGCGGGCGGATTTCAAGAGCGCGCTACTCCAAAATTCGTTAGGAATCGACGATTGCAGTGCCATCTTCATCCTCAGCCTCTCTTTTCTCAGATGCGCTGGACCGTCTTGGTGTAGACATTTTCCTGGCTCGGGCTCTCCATGCTGCGGGTGGTGTTCAGAGTTCGTCCAAGAAACCAATCAACCCGACCGACGGCAGAGCATACGACGCGTGACTGGCTGCATACGCAAGCCTAAGACAGAAACACGGCCGGAGCAAGAATGTTGCGGTTGGTTGTACTAAGGAGTTGGTCCGGGACAGATTCGCCCCATTGGGAATCAACAACTTGCCGATGCCGATGCGCCGGTAAGTTATTGATTATTTGGTGAAAGTCGTTATCTCCCTGCCCAGCAATATTTGAAACTCCAAAGCTTCAAAAAGGGCCGCCCAGTGTGGCCAGCGGCGAAGGTATGCGACCGTGTGGCCCGAGCCGGAGAAACCCCAGAGGGGCGGCATTTCTTTATGCCGTTCGCCCCAACAGGGCTTGATATTCTCCCCGCGCTTCCCACTCACGGTTGCACTCCAGACTCTAGTGTAGTGTCCACTGATTGAGTGGACAATGTAGCGCCACCGTCCCGGCGGCATTTGCCGGCAAAGCCTGCCCGGAGCGAAGCGAAGGGATGCCGGCGCTACGAGC
Organism: Terriglobia bacterium; assembly: GCA_050745605.1. Classification (GTDB taxonomy): domain Bacteria; phylum Acidobacteriota; class Terriglobia; order UBA7540; family UBA7540; genus CALCEB01. The sequence goes on from JBOGKI010000670.1 coordinate 2,169, forward strand.
GGGTACCACCCATCGCTCAAACCCCTTGACTCCGGGTTGGCGCCGGTATATTATTAAATAGTAAATCCCTCGCCTAGAAACGTTCCCCTCGCAAACGGAGCATCGGAGTGCCTGCAGTCGCCAGATGAATTCGCCAGATGAAATTGACCGTCAGATTGAGCGCGAAACGTGGTTGCTGTTGGAAGTGCAAGGGCCGGAGCGCCACCCCGCCTGGGCGGGGCGGCGAAACGGGCGGAGCGCGAAGAATGGCAAAGAAAAGGAAAAAGATTGAGAAATAAAGGATTCCTTTTTTGCCAAACTTAACTTTGTTGAAGATAAATGACTTATCGAATATCTGCCTGTGGAAATCTAACTTGCCAAACTCCCATTTTTGGGTTAACCG
>JBOGKI010000671.1:0-2543 GCA_050745605.1 Terriglobia bacterium
CTCCACTCCTGGCCGAACCTACGAGGACGGGTTGAGCTTTTTCATGCATCACGTCTCGCAGAACAGTTCCGATCTCGCATATGATCCCAACCGTCCTGGGTCAGCGCCGAATCCACGACCTGGGAGTCAACTGCGATTGGCGCCCTCATTTACCGCCGATTCAATTTTGCTCCGCCCACCGTGCGGCACGCTATCGATGGAAATCGGATTTCACCGCCGAACTATTTGGGCGAGCGGATCGTTGTTTGTTCGACGGTTGGAGACGAGCGGAGGGATCCTGTGGAGAAAAAACCGTGAAGGGCAGGTTTCTTCAATCCGCAAGATGATTCTGCAACGCGTAGCGGATCAACTCTGCGGTGGTCGTCATGTTCATCTTTTCCAGAATGTGGGCGCGGTGCGTACTCACGGTCGGAACGCTCAGATGCAGTTCCTCCGCTACCTGAGTCACGGTTTTCCCCAAGGCGATCATCCGAAGGACCTCGAATTCCCGGTTGGACAAAGCCTCGTGAACGGGTCGGCCACCACCTTCATGCAAATCCAGTGCCAGCCTTTCAGCCAAAACCGGACTCACATACACGCCGCCCGCCAGCACTCTGCGGACCGCCCTGATCAATTCTTCGGGCGCAGCTTCCTTATTCATGTAACCGGACGCTCCGGCTTTCAGCGCCCGCTTACCCAACTGCTCTTCGGGATGCATGCTCAAAACCAATACGGGAAGCTTGGGTTGTAGCCCCTTGAGGTCCCGGAGGACATCGAGCCCGCTTCTCCCTGGCATGGTCACGTCCAAAATCACCAGGTCCCAGTTCTGACTCTGCACCTCGTTGAGGACCTGTTGTGCATCGCCGGCTTCGCCGCAAACTGCGCCTGTGAGTTCGCGCACCAGGATCTCTCTCAATCCCCGACGCAGGATGGCATGGTCATCGGCAATAAGAATCCTGATCAATTGCCGTCCTCGGACGGTGCGCGACGGGTCTGCGGAATTCGGACTCTCACGGTCGTACCCTTCCCGGGAGTGCCGCTGATCGTGAGCTCGCCTCCCAGCAGAAGCGTTCGCTCCCGCATTCCCAGGATTCCAAGCGAACTGCCGGTTGAAAGCCGGTCTTTGCTAATTCCCATGCCGTTATCGTGGATCTTCAGCGTCAGACTGTTATTCTCCCTGGTCAGTCGCGCGCTCACCTCGGTCGCGTTCGCGTGCCGCGCCACATTGGTCAAGGTCTCCTGAAAGATGCGAAAGAGCGCCGTAGCCTGTTCCCCGTCGATGACGATCTCATTTTGGGGCAGGTCCAATCGGCACTTTATCCCGGTGCGAGTCTCGAATTCTTCCGCCGCCCATTCGATGGCAGCGACAAGACCTACAGCGTCAAGGATCGCCGGCCTCAGATCGGTGGAGATCCTGCGCACGGACTGGATTGTCTCATCCACGAGCGTCAGGACCGCCTCAGCCCGTGGTTTCTTATCCGCCGGCAACTCGCGAGCCAACGAGCTCAAGTCGAGTTTGATCCCCGTTAAGGCCTGACCCAGCTCGTCGTGGATTTCGCGCGCCACCTTGGTCCTCTCCTCTTCGCGGATGCGCTGCAGCCGGGCGGCAAGGGCGCGCAATTGCGCCAAGGAACGGCGCAGATCCTCCTCCGCCCGCTTGCGCTCGGTGGTGTCCTCGATAATGGCCAAGTCAAACTGGGGAATACTTTGCGTGCCCGGGACCATGGAAACCTGAATGTTCGCCCAGATTAAGTTGCCATCCTTGCGACGGTAACGCTTCTGGATATTGAAAGACTGCCGCCTTCCCTCTACGAGTTCGGCCATAAGCCGCTGGCTGGCTTCGCGATCGTCTTCAAACGTAATGTCCATGAACGATAACGCTCGGAGCTCATCCTCCGTGTAGCCCACCATTTTCTGGAAGGCGAGATTTGCGCCCTGGAATCGAGTACTGCTGGGATCACTCAAGGCGATGCCGACTGCCGAATTCTCAAACACGCCCCGCCACCGCTCCTCACTGTTCCGATGCTCCTCTTCCGCTTTTTTCCGATCGCTGATGTCCTCGGACAGCGCCATGATGAATCGCGCCACCCGCTCGGCGCCCGGCACCAGAGAAACGTTGTTGCTTATCCATATCAAACTGCCGTCTTTGCGCCGATACTTTTTCTCGATCTGAAACTGCTTTCGCTTCCCCTCCAGCAATTCGGTGACGAGCGCCCGGTTGGCTTCACGGTAGTCCTCATGCGTTATGTCCAGAAAGGAAAGTGCCCGCAGCTCCTCCTCCGTGTAGCCCACCAACTTCTGGTAGACAGGGTTGGCGGCGAGGAAGCGGCCGTTCAGGTCAGTCAGCGCAACGCCGATAGCGGAATTCTCAAAGACGGATCTCCACCGTTCCTCGCTCCGCCGCAGAGTCTGTCGAGCCTGTTCTCCTTCGAGAATGTTTTTCAGAAGGCGCTTGACCTCCAGCGCCGCTTGATTCGGTTTAAGGAACTCTTCGGGCGGTACATAATAGGGGTTCTTCGAGACAAGGCCGCCATAGACGACGAGCGGGTGCGTGCGAATCACAC
>JBOGKI010000672.1:0-2539 GCA_050745605.1 Terriglobia bacterium
ACAGCGTGAATTCTTCGTTCGGCCACACGGGCACGTTCGGTTACGATGCGTTGAGCCGGTTGACCAGCGCCGTGGCTACGGGATCGAGCCAATACAGCTACAGCTTCAGCTACGACCGCTTCGGCAACATGACCTGCACGCCTTCGAACGGCCAATGCGCGACGCTCAGTTACAACCCCAGCACGAATCGGATTAACACCAGCGGCTACACGTATGATGCGGCGGGGGAATTGACGGCAGACGGCACAGGCAACACCTACGCCTGGAATGCCGAGGGGCGGCTGACGGGAACCAGCGCCTGGAGTGGGGCGGTGTACAATGCTTTAGAGGAGCGCACGGAGAGAATCCCCCTCCAGGGGGACACGGCCGACTATCTCTATGATCCGTGGGGACAGGACATCGGCCATTACGATGCCACGCAGGGTTACTGGTACGATGAATACATCCCGTTCGGCGGGCGGACCCTGGCGGAGTATAAGGCCTCCGCTCCGCCGCAGACGGTGACGCAGTTCTACCACGCCAATGCGCTGGGGTCGAGATCGATGGCGACGGATGCTATGGGGAACTACCTGGAAGAGACGCAGTATAACCCGCTGGGGCAAAATTGGCAGAGCACGGGAGCGGTTTGGGACCAGAGGTTCGGGGGGATGCCGATTTTCGACGCGGACCTGGGCTTGGACGCGACGGCGTTTCGGATGTATGCACCGCTGCAGGGCCGCTGGCTGACGCCCGACCCGCTGGGCGGGGATGTCTCCAATCCCCAGTCCCTCAACCGCTACGCCTACGCCCTCAATAACCCCGAAACGCTGACGGACCCGGAGGGTCTGGGCCCGTGCTTCTGGGGAGCATGCAGCCACATAACGGCTCCGGCGGGAAGCTCACCGATACCCGGTGGCCTCGACGAGTTCGACTTCATTAATCCCGAATTCGGCGGGGGGCCTATCCTTGCGGGAACCCCGGCTCCGGCGGGCAACTGTCCGGCGGAATTTGTGAATTGCGTACAAACGCTGGGCGGAACGGTGGGGCTGAACAGCGCGGGCCAAGCGCCGGAATTGAGCGGCTCATTTTTCTCCAACGGAGAATTCGCAGGCCAGGGTGCGATTGATTCCTTCCTGCTTTCATTTGCGAACTTCGATCCCAGTTCTGGCGGGGCCGTAGGCGGGTCGGGAGGCGGAGGCACGGCAGGCTGTACCGGCAAGATTCTTGGTGCCGTCAACCAGCAATTCGGCACGGGCTTCACGTCAGGAAATGTTCAGGGCCTTCCGTTCAAAAATGGTGGGGCTGTTAACCTGAACATCGCGGCAAACGGTCTGCCCGCCGCCCAATTTAATGCCATTGTTCCGGGTCGATATCCATTAAGCTTTCTAACCTGGCTGACTGGGTACGGCCCCACATTGCATATCGCGGGACCGGGACCTTTCGACAAGGGCGCAGTGTTCAGCAACACTAATATAGGCGGCGTAACCTCCGTCCTTTTCACGACCCACATAGATTCGGCTTTCGCATACAATCCCATCGGTCTGGCACTCCACTTAGCAATCGACCTTGCAGGCAATGGCAGCCGTAATCCCTGCCCGTAGGTGACGCTGACATGCAAAAGATATTTCGCGCACCCTGGCTGTGCGATCAAATGCGACACGCCTTGCTTGCCTCCATCGTCGCATTCTCGTTTGGGGCCATGCTGCACGCCCAAGATGTCCGCATCAAAGTCCTAAACGGTCGCAACGGGCGCCCTGTCACCAATGAGCGCGTCAATGTGTGGGTTGGGGACAAACCCGCAGCCCTTGGGTTTGGTGGCAAGGCTGGAGCTCAATTCTTTCTTCCTACGGGCAAAGACGGAGTTGCGGTACTCCATCTCGGCCCCGTTCGCCCCGACCTGATTGAGGTCCTGCCGGATTTCTATCTTGCGTGCCAACGACCCCGACCTGTGGGCTCGGTGCCGAGGTATTCGATCAAAGAGATAATTACGCAGGGTGTTGCCACCGCGAATACCTGCGGCAAAATCGAAGTGTCCCCAAAGCCAGGAGAATTAATTTTCTTCGTCAGGCCCAGGACTCTGTGGGAGCGCCTGCGGCAGTGACCATCTGGCCCATGCGTATGGCGGGTGGCGACGACATCGCCGTTGATGTCGTCGCCCTTGCCAGTGCGCTCGCGCAGGGCACGGGCGACAACGGCAGCACGATGGGTTACCTTTACCAGGACAAGGTAAACACTTCGTTCAGCCACACGGCGGTCTTCGTGGACGACGCCTTGAGCCGGTTGACCAGCGCCGTGGCGACGGGATCGAGCCAGTACAGCTACACGTTCAGCTACGACCGCTACGGCAACATGACCTGCACGCCCTCCAACGGGCAATGCGCGACGCTCAGTTACAACACCGGCACGAATCGCATCACCAGCAGCGGCTACACCTACGATGCGGCGGGGAATCTGACGGCGGACGGCGTGCATACCTACCAGTACAATGGGGAAGGGCGGCTGCTGAGCGTGGATAATGGCGCGACGATGACGTTCGGCTACAATGCGTTGGAGGAGCGCG
>JBOGKI010000673.1:0-2537 GCA_050745605.1 Terriglobia bacterium
TGCGCACGGCGTCCTCATTCAGCGTCAAACTGAGGCGAGTCGGGTTACGGAAAGATTTGGGAAGCGCCATGAAAGTCGGACCCGGAGAATATTCTCTTTACTGTAAAGTTGCCGGATTGGGAGGCTTAAGCACCTCAGCATGTTAATGCGTATTTTATGCACAGAAACTCCGCATGTCAAAAGCCATGATGAGTCCACGGAAGGGCGGGGTTTGAACCCCGCCGCAGCGTGGCCAACGCAGACTCGGCTTTAGCCGCTAAAGCCACAAAGATTTCGGAACGCGCTTATAAGCTCGCTTCAGGGGCTACGGCCCAAGATGCGAGTTCGATCCTGGTGGCGGGGTTGAAACCCCGCCCTTCCGCATCTGAAAACTTGACTTGTTTGCATCAAGTTTTTTGGCGTCAAGACCACTAGCGCAGCTTCAACGTGGTCAGCGCAAACAACGCAAACACCAGCGCCATGATCCAGAAACGAGTGATGATCTTCGATTCTGTCCACCCTTGAAGCTCGAAGTGGTGATGGAGGGGCGCCATGCGGAAGATGCGCTTGCCGCGAAGCTTGAAAGATCCCACCTGGAGGATCACCGAGAGGGCTTCAATCACGAAGATGCCCCCCACAAACGGCAGCAACAGTTCCTGCTTGATAATGACGGCGACGGTCCCGATGGCGCCGCCCAGTGAAAGCGACCCCACATCTCCCATAAAAATCTCGGCCGGATGGGCGTTGTACCAAAGGAATCCCATGCTGGCGCCCACCAGAGCTCCGCAGAAGACGGTGAGCTCTCCTGAGCCCGGCAGATGTTCCAGATCGAGATATCCGGCCAAGACCGCATTGCCCTCGACGTAAGTCAGCACGGTGAGCGCCGCGCCGGCGATGATGACGCAGCCAATGGCCAGGCCGTCCAGTCCATCCGTCAGATTCACGGCGTTCGACGACCCCACCACCACCAGAATGACCAGAATCAGAAAAGGCAAGAAGGCCAGAGGATACGTCCAAGTGTTTCGCAACAGCGCCTTGATTAGAAAACCGGGATGAAGATTCTTGAAGAATGGAAAAGTGAGGCGGGTGGAATATAAGCCGGTCACCGTAAGCAAGACCAGCGCCATCCCCAACAGGAAGCTGACCAGAATCTGGTAGAGAATCTTGGACCGGGCGCGAAGGCCCAGGTTCTGGCGCCGCCGTAACTTTTGATAGTCATCCCAGAATCCAATGCCGCCGAAGGCCAGTGTCATGATCAGCGTCAGCCACACCAGGACGTTCGAGAGGTCCGCCCACAGCAGCGTCGGCAGTACCGTGCAAAGGATAATCAGCACTCCGCCCATGGTTGGAGTGCCGGACTTGACCTGGTGAGATTGGGGACCTTCTTCGCGGATGTATTGGCCAATCTGAAACTCCTTGAGTTTACGGATGAGCCAGGGACCGGAAAGCAGCGAGAGCACCAGCGCCGTGATGCTGGAGTAAGCGGTGCGGAAGGTAATGTAGCGGAAAAGGTTGAAGAGATGGACTTGGGTGTGAAATTTCTCGAAGAGAAGATAGAACATGCGTTGTCAGTCTCTGGGATGCCGGCCCGCATTATTGATCGGGGCGCTCTGCTCCATCATGGTGGCTTTCAGGTTCACGTTGCAAGGCGTTAACCAACTCTTCCAGATGCACGCCCCGCGAACCCTTCACTAGAACTACATCGCCGCGACGAAGCAATCCACGGCAGAAATCCGCAGCCTCACGGGCCCCGTCGAAATAAGCCATATGCTCCGGAGAGAAACCCGCGTCGCGCGCTCCATCCAGAATAAAGCGTGCATCACCTTGCACTCCGATCAGCCAGTCAACTCCCGTCCTTGCGCAAATTGTTCCAACCTCGCGGTGCAACGGCGGCGAGGTGGACCCCAGCTCCAACATTTCTCCCGCCACCACGATGCGCCGTCCGGCGCCGGGCCAATCGCGGAGCGTCTCCAGCATCATTGCCATGGCCTTGGGGTTGGAATTGTAGGAGTCGTTGATCACCACAACGCCTCCAGCCAACGAAAGGATGTCCGCGCGCTGGCCGGGAGGCCGGAACTCGCGAAGAGCCTCCCGGACGTTCGCCTCCGGCATTTCAAAAAGCGCGGCGCTGGCGATCGCCGCCAGAGCATTTTCCACATTGTGCCGGCCGGGAACAGGGATTGTGAACTCACCGCTGTAGGCCTGGCTCTTCACGCTGAACTCCATACCGACGGCTTGGGGGGATTCGCCGCACCGGGTGCTCATTGCCAGGCATTGAAACTGCGCGCCTGGCTCGAAGCCAAAGGTTAAGACTGTGCCCTGGAATCCCGCCGCGAACCGACGCACGCGATCATCGTCAAAATTCAAGATCGCGGCCTTGGGCGGGTGAAGCCCCTCGATCAATTCCCGCTTGGCTCGCGCGATGGAATCCACAGAGTCAAAAAACTCCAGGTGAACAGGAGCCACATTGGTGACGACTCCGGTCTGCGGCCGCGCGATCGAGGCGAGATGCGCGATTTCTCCCGCTGCCGACATTGCCATCTCCATCACCGCCACTT
>JBOGKI010000674.1:0-2533 GCA_050745605.1 Terriglobia bacterium
ACGCCGGCCCAGCCGCGACGCATGGTTGAGCGGGTCCGTAGAGGCCGGCTTTAGCCGGGCACGGGTTTTGCTTTTCAATTGCCGGGCTGAAGCCCGCCGCTACCTCTGTAGCGGCGCTGTCCTCAGTGCCGGTCGCCGATGGCAGCCTGCCCTGAGCGAGGCGAAGGGACACCGGCGCTACAGCAGGTTGATACACCACAGGCTTGTGGAAACGAACCTCCCCGCCGTTGAGTCGCATCACCAGATCGCCATTCGGAGCAACGCGTAGGGGCGCGGCTTGCTGCGCCCTCCCGCGTAGGTGTTGTACCGTCTGGCGCGAGGGCGGGGCAAGCCCCGGCGCTACGTCGAGGCGGATCGCAGCCGGATCGGCGCCGGGCGCCACCGCAAAATCGTATTCAAGTTGCCCCTGGTTCCCGTAATAGACCAGGTCGATCCCGGGATAGACGTTCTGGTATCGCACCTGAGCGTAATTCGGCACATCCGTATGCCACTTCTTCGGATCGTTGCCAATAAAGTAGTTGCTCTTGCCGGGCAGTTCCGCGAGGCCGGTTACAGCGGCCTTGGAGTTCGCCCCCACCAGTTTCATGCGGACCACAGCTTGTGCCACCACAGGCGAGTGATCAGTGACAAGTGGCAAGTGACGAGCGCGGATTTTCGGGTTTCGATTTCCGACCTTCGAGTTTCGGATTTTGCCCCGGCCTTCTGTCTTCTGCTTTCCGGTCTCCGCCTGCCACAACGACAGTACGGCCTCATCGCCTGTCAGAAACAGCGTGTAACCCCCGCCGCGCGCCAGAAACTTCACTTGCGGGTCGGTTTGGCCGTAGTTAGCCTCAAACGCCAGCGGCAGTTTGCCGTAAGTCTGAATCACCCGCGCCCGCGTTGCGGCATTGGGCGCGGCTTGCCGCGACCCCGTAGAGGCGCCCTTCAGGGCGGCATTGTTAATTGCCGGGCTGAAGCCCGCCGCTACGTCTGTAGCGGCGCTGTCCTCAGCGCCGGTCGCCGGTGGGGACACCGGCGCTACAGCGGCCTGATTAGCTCCGAGCACAGGGTTGGTCTGGGCGAAAGCGCGTGGGCTAAGAACGCCCAATGCCACAATCATGCCCACTATGAGACTCACAGCACGACCCCATCTTACCTGTTTCGGTTCCATGGTATCCCTCCAGTCCTTTTTGGACGGTTCGATTGTCTGAGCCGGTTTGTCCACGGCCACCCCGCTGAACAGCGGGATGTCGAATAAGCATTTTGCGCTGAGGGAGACCCGGTGGCCTCAAGTGGAAGAGAAGCAACAACGAACGGAACAGGCATTGTCCCCCCGCATCGATGCAAACAGACTAGCCAGCGCGCGCCGCGCGGTCAAGCAGTTAATTGAGCCGTGATCTGGTGCTAATTACCACATCGGGCGCTGGCTACCTGATTAAACCGCAATCTGGGAAAAAGGTTGCGGTCTGCGCTCAAAAAAACCGTCTCACTTGTCTCACCGACTGCCTGGCAATTTGCTATGCTTGCTCTGGAGGTAGCGGCGGGTTTATCCCGCCAGGATCAAAATGGCGGCGTAAAGCCGCCTCTACATCTTGCCTATGCGGCTACCTGGACAAAAGGTCCGCGTTAGTCGCTATGCCAAATTGAAGGAACGAAGCTTGAATGTGTATGAAAACAAAGGATGGATGCTTTTCGGGCGATGGCGCCAGCACGCCAAAATATAGATAACCTCTTTAGTCTCTATAACATTCCGTCTGCGCGCGGGTGGCGCACGCAGGGCGCCTTTCAGCATGTCGGTGAACCGTGGGGCGTAGAGTAGCTTCTGTTGAGCCCTAATTGAAGGAACGAAGCTTGAATGTGTATGAAAACAAAGGATCGCGTTTCTCGGAACGGCCAGATACAAGCCACGGTGCGCCCTTCTTTCTTGGACACTGGGGGCCGTGGACTTCCCCTGACCGGCATTGCTCCGTGCCGCATCGGCGGTGACGGGCCGGTCCCAGACAGGGTGAACGCATGACGGTTATGAGCAACCCTCTGCGAAGGCATTGGATGGCCGTCGGAGTAGTTCTCTTTGTTCTTTTGAGCTCCGGGCCCGGGTTCCGCGCCAACCCTGGACCCGAAGCACCGGGCCATCGCTACCTTCCCGCCACGCTCCGGCTCCCCGATCGGGCCTCGGCCACGCGCTTCGTTTCGTCGACGGCAAGGCATCCCAAGCTGACCACGCTGCTTGCCGAGATGGCGGAATCCACCCCGCAGACTCCGGCGCCTGCCGTTCCCGGCTTGCTTCGGCCGCCGGTTCCGGGTGTTTCTCAGAGCCGGACTCCGGCCGAACTTCCAAAGGCCGTCGCGGATGCGCTTCGCTCGCGTCTGATGCGAATGGATTCGACGGGCGCCGTCCAGGTCTATGTTGAACTCACAGCCGTCAATTCTCAGGCTCTTCAACAGCTTCAGGCCGCGGGCGTCACCCTCGAAATCACCGACGCAAAGCACCGCCGGGTGCAGGCCCGCGTACCACCCGGCAGCCTGACGCAGGTAGAGTCGCTGCCCTTTGTGC
>JBOGKI010000675.1:0-2531 GCA_050745605.1 Terriglobia bacterium
CGTCCGGTCGACAACGGTGTTTGTAGGCTCATTGCCAATCACCAGACCTCGGTTCCTTCGCGGACGCCCTGAAGTGAGGGCCCTTCCCTCCACCGGCATTACCCGGCTTCAGCGGTACTGTGACCCTCTCCGAGTCCCAGCCGGGCCGCCCTCCCTATCGAGTGCGTTGGAGTTCACCTCCACCCGGACTGGGGTTCCCCCACTCGCCCAGCTCACTTTCCCTGCATGCCGTGCCCACTACCCCGGTGGACCCAAACCAGTGCGCGTGTCGGTTACTTCCCGGCCGGTGCAGCCTTCCCCGTTATTCAGGCGGGTCGGCGTCCACGACTTCACTTTCGAGGCCTGCTCGGGCTTCACGCGTGTTACGGCCTGCGGGGTCGCTCAGCCACCCAAGGTGGCCTTTGTCACAAGGCTCCGGCCCGGCCCGTTACCAGGCCAAGCCGCTTGTCCGCTACCAGACTTACCGACAACTGTCTGGGTGGGACTTTCACCCACCAGTGATCTGCGCCGTTGGGGCGCACTGAATAATCCGGGGTAGAGGCAATCCTGTTCATTTAGGCCGCTGTGACTACTGCAGCCGCGAACCCAATTTCAGATGCGACGTAGGGGCGGGCCTTGTGCCCGCCCGCGGGCGACCACAAGGGTCGCCCCTACCCTTAAATGAACAGCATTGGGGTTAGAGGCAGACGAGTTTCGAGACGGCAATATACCCGCGATCCTGGAGCCGCTGAAGGTAAAGCAGGCGGCATTTGCCGCCGTGCTCGGGCCAGCCGGAGGAGTTCCCAACCCCGGGGCCCGTGAAGCTTTCCTTACCTAAGCCCGCACCGAGCTTTTGCCGACGCTCAATACCATCATCTACGAATTGGGGAGCTTCAAACCGGTGTTGCCATAAGGAGTGCGGACAGGCTATCGTCAATGGACGAGGCCTGCGGCCTGCGGTATCCGCCCCGGCAGTTGCAAGGTTTGCATGACAGACGAGCTTGTGAGCCAAATCGCCGATTGGATTGAGTTTTTTCGAGACCTGGGTTTTGAAGACTTCTACCGCGGTCCCGAACTGGAATCCCTGATGAGGAATTGGCTTTCCGATGTTGCCGTAGAGCCGGTTGTGGAGGCGAGTACACAATCTCGCGTGGAAGCAGTCGCGACCGCGGCTGAGAGTCCAGCCACCGCGGCTTCAACTGTGCCGCCGATCGCGCCTGAACCGGCTAAGGCGCCTCTTCCTCCACCTGCCGGCCTGCGGCCTCAAGCGCCAACGGCAGAGGCTGAAGAAAGGGAGCGCGGAACGCCCCCCACGGTCCCGGCAGCCGTGCTGGAGCCGAGGATTGCCTTACCCACGGAGAACGGGCTTCGGATGGGTCCACCTCGCAGCTCGGAAGCCCGCTCCATGAACCTGTTTGAGGCCGAACCTTCGCCTCCGGGGCTACCGGAGCGTGAGACGTTGGACCAGATTCGAACCGTCTTGGGCGATTGCCATCGGTGCAAGCTGGCGGCTGGCCGGAAGCACATCGTTTTCGGGCAGGGAAATCCCAAGGCCGAATTGGTGTTTGTGGGAGAAGGGCCCGGAGCCGATGAAGACGAGCAGGGATTGCCCTTTGTGGGCCGGGCTGGGCAGCTTTTGAACCGGATGCTGCAACGGGTCGATATCCGGCGCGAGGACGTGTACATCTGCAACGTGGTCAAGTGCCGGCCCCCTGGAAACCGTACCCCAGAGAAGGATGAAGTAGACACCTGCTCTCCCTTTCTTTTCCGTCAGATCCGGGCGATTGAGCCTCGCCTGATCTGCTGCCTGGGAATCCCTGCGGTCAGAACCGTGCTGGGAATCAAGGAGGGGATTACCCGCATTCACGGCCGTTTCTATGATTATGGGACGTTTAAGGCAATGGCGACCGTTCATCCTGCCTATGTCTTGCGGAATCCGCGCGAAGAGCGGATTTTGGTCGAAGACTTCCAGAAGATTCGGGACTTTCTGAATGCGCGTTCATAGTGCGTCTAGGGCGCGGCTTGCTGCGCCCACCAGGCCACAAGCTGCATACGTCACGGACTCGACGTAAGCGCACTGCGGTGTGAAGCGAATCTCCTCCATGCACAGAGGCTTGCAGCAAGATGCAATGACCAGGAGGTGTACAACAATTCAGCCTGATATGAAATTCAGTATCACAAGATACTGGTTTTCGTATTGCTCCGAGATTGGAGGTATTCGCGGATTCCAATGTCCTTTGCTATCAACGGTAATTAACTCTTGCCTTTTGGCCAAAGGATTGCTCCAATAGGGTGGGGTTCTTGGCATCGATGGAAGGTAGTCCCAACGAAGGTCAGCTAAACTCTCAAGGTTCAGAATCCAGGTAATGAAGGGTAGCCACGGCGACCGTTCTTTCGCCCTTTCGCCGCGTACCAGGATTTAGTTCGACAGCGAGCGGATCGGGGTCATGAAGGCGCGTCATTGCTGTAGCGGCGGTCTATGGCCGTCGCCTTGATATTAAGAGATGGCGGTCGCAGACCGCCGCTCAGTTCACGGCGGGTTTATTCTATGG
>JBOGKI010000676.1:0-2525 GCA_050745605.1 Terriglobia bacterium
GCCCGCATGGCAAGACCTGATGCAATTGTCGGGCTCTCCGCTGGGATTGTCAAGGAGAGTTCGATGACGTGCATCAGGTGCAAACACGAGAACGTGAAACGCTTTGGCAAGTACGGCAGGCACAAGATTCAGCGTTACCGTTGCCGGAGTTGCAAAGCGAGTTTCAGCGACACGCGATCTCGCCGATTTGAGAGCCACTACTTGAGTGTCGAACGTACCGCCCAGGTCGTATCCTTGATGGTGGAAAGCGTTAGCCTTCGCGCTATGTCCCGTCTCACTGGCGTGGACCGTAACACGGTGCTGTCCATCGTTCTCACCGTCGGCGCAAAGTGCCATAGCCTTTTGGACACCGGCGTTCGTCACGTTCGGGCACACTACCTGCAACTCGACGAGACGTGGAGCTTCGTGCACAAGAAGGAAAAGCGCGTCCGTCCTGGCGAACCGGCCTCTTGGGGTGACGCCTACACGTGGATCGGGTTGGACCGCGAAACCATCGGGGAGACGCCGCCACGACTCGCGTCCGGGAGAAGAATGACGATGCACGGACGAATGCGCCAGGGACGGGTGAAGCGATTAAGGAGCACCGTTAAATTCCTAGGGGCCGAGCGAGGGGGGAGCAAGTGCGGCCGGACGACTCCGATTGACAGCGAACCAACAAAACGATACTACGCTCCTGTCACGCGAAAATCAAGGAAATAGGGTAGTGGCTGAAATTGTGTTGCTAGGGTGCCGGGAAAAGGTCAGGAGCCTTCGGACGCGGGAGTTGGCAGTCGATTGAGAGGCCGAGTTGCTCCTTCCGCTTCAACAGCTTGCCGTCTTCGGCGTACAGCGCGCTACATCCTAGCTGTAACGCAGTTGCGATGTGAAAGCAATCCCACTTGCGGCGTTTATTGTCTTCCTGGTCCTTTGGAAGCCGGTCGATTAGTTGTGCTTCAATTCTGGCCGCCAGCAACGCGATCTCTCGCGTGATTGTCTCGATCCGCGCCAGCTTGCCAACTTGGACGTAGTTATCGTCACCCGAGCCGCCCTTACGGAAGGACAGGACGGACACTTCCTGGATGGTGATTATCGAGGTATAGATGCGGACTCGGTCCCGCTTTAGCTCGCGTAGCAGCGTCTTGATCTGCGGCCCGCTCGGTTCTGCGTTGAAGATGGCGAGAAAAACGCTGGTGTCGAAATAGGCAGAAAACACCTAGACATCTCCGCGAATCTCTTCCAAAAGGGCATCAAGAGGAGCGCCGTATAATTCCTTATTGCACCCGTACAGTTCGTCAAAGGCGGCCTCGTAGTCCCGGTCGGTGTCCGGCCCAAAGGTCTCAGCGACCAACTTGGGAGTCTGGACCGGGTAATAAAAGGCGGTTCCGCTGACCGCGACTTGCTTTCTGAAAAGGGGCACCACGCTGCTGATGTCGCTGCTCTTGAACTGAATCCGCCACGTTTCGTCGTTGTCGCGTTTCAATTCTCCCCAAAAGTGCTCCCCCTCATCTTCGCTGGGAGAAGTGTCCCGCAGTTCAAAGAGCTTGCCGTAAAGAGTGATGCCGCCCATCTGGAACTGCGGAGAGCGCAGTACTTCGGTGGACGCGACGGCAGCCTCTCCGAACGTGGCTTCGCGCTTCTTCTTTCCGTTTCTGAGTTCGAGCCGCATTTCGGTCTTGTCCGTTCTCTGAATCTCCGCAATTCGGTTGAGGTGCCGGACCACCTTGCTGCCGATCTCGTCCGGCTGACGCACCTCATCGGCGCGACCGCCCATCTTCGCTAGCCAGTTGACCGTACCGATGATCTGTTCGACGGTCGCCCTGGCATTCTGCATGTCTCTGGTAAGCGCGATATTCACCTGTACGCTGCCCTTCTTGACCCCGCCTACCAGTTCAAGGCCAAAGTCGCCGGTCGGCCTCTCGATGCCCTTCTCGCGTTGGAGCGCCCGGCCAACTTCCTGAATCATCAAGCGCACCTCACGGAGCGCGCTAAGAGCGTGGTCAAACGGCAGCCGATGCCGCGTCGCGAGCCCACGGTCGAATTTAATGACGAAAGTTAAGGAGCGCATCGGGTCAGACGATACCACAACTATGATGCGGCGGGAAGTTCTTTGGTGGCCGCTGGTGTCACAAAAAAATGTCTTGACATTCTTGGTTACCAATGTTACGCTTGTGACTGTGGAGGACGCCATGAAGCGGTCAAAACAGAGTGACGTGAGGCCATTAAACGTGCGGAACTTTCCCGACGATCTGTACTGGCTGTGCAAGACACGGGCGGCGCAGAGCCGGATGAGCCTCAAGGATTATATCGTGACGGCGCTCCGTCGCGCCGTTTCGGATGGACTCGAAAAGAAGTCGGCCTAAAAGCAGTACCCCGCAGACAGCGCTAACTGCCTGCGGGGCAAACCTCCCACGCGGATTCAGCCCGCATGGCAAGACCTGATGCAATTGTCGGGCTCTCCGCTGGGATTGTCAAGGAGAGTTCGATGACGTGCATCAGGTGCAAACACGAGAACGTGAAACGCTTTGGCAAGTACGGCAGGCACAAGA
>JBOGKI010000677.1:0-2499 GCA_050745605.1 Terriglobia bacterium
TTTCAAGGCTTGAAACAACATCCATTTTCGGGCGGATTAAAGTTGTATGGTTGCCCTCCCTGCCGCAATTTTATTATCTGAATTGCGATGGCAACCCGCCCAACTTAACATAGTAATATTAGCCGCATGCTGAAAAGCTCTCGAAAGCTGTCATTCTGAGCGTAGCGAAGAATCCGTGTTTTTTTATTCTCGATATCACAAGCAGATGCTTCGCGTAGTTTACCCTGAGCCAAGCCGAAGGGCTCAGCATGACAATTTGGGCTTATTCAACAACCTGTAGCCGGCACTTCCCAAAACTCCCCTTGACTTCCTAAGACTGCTTCTACACTATATATTGTTATGAATGATATCTATGCTCGCAAGCTCGACCGTGAATTAAAGAAGGGCAGTGGGGAGCTGTTGATCCTCTCCCTGGTCGAAGACCGGCCCCGCCACGGCTATGACATTAGCAAACTGATCGAGCGACGCTCGGGCGGCGCCTTGCGTTTCCAGATCGGCTCGCTTTATCCGCTGCTCTACCGGCTGGAAAAGCGCGGATGGATTCAGGGCCGGTGGGTGGAGGCGGCCGGCCAGAGGCGGCGCCGCTTCTACCGCCTCACGCCGGAAGGACGGAAGGTGCTGGCGGCACAGCGGCGCGGATGGCGGGCGTTTGTGGAAGCCATCAATCGGATCGCGCGGGTTGAACATGCCTAAAGGGTAGCGCGGACCTGCGTCGTTCAGGTCCGCGGCTCATGAGTGTGGAGAGCCGATTATGACCGAATGGAAGGATGAAATCACCAAGCGGCTATCCGGTCTGAAGCTGGAGCCGGCGCGCGAGGCGGAGATTGTTGAAGAATTGGCCCAGCACCTGGAGGACCGCTGCCAGGAGTTGATGGCGAGCGGGCTGGCGGAGGAGGAAGTTCGCACAACCGTCCTCCGGGAACTCGCCAACGCGGACTTGCTGGCTCGGGAATTGCGGCGCATCGAGCGGGAGGTGACGCCAGTCCGGACTCGTTTGGGCGGAGGACCAGGGAAAAACCTCCTGGCCGACCTTTGGCAGGACGCACGCTACGGTGTGCGAATGCTGGCGAAGTCGCCGGGCTTCGCTATGGTCGCCTTTCTCACGCTGGCGCTTGGCATTGGGGCGAACGCCGCCATTTTTCAGCTTATCGACGCGGTTCGCCTGCGCACTTTGCCCGTGAGGCATCCTAATACGCTCGCCGTCATCCACCTGAACAAGAATCACTGGGGCAGCGGCAACTTCAACGGACCCTATGCTGAATTCACTTACCCTCTCTGGCAGCAGGTTCGCCAGCGGCAGCAGGCGTTTTCGTCCATCGCCGCCTGGGGCGGTGATCAACTGAATCTGGCCATGGGCGGCGAAGTGGACAATGCGCACGCCATCTGGGTCAGCGGCGAATTCTTCACGGTTCTTGGCGTCCAGCCTTTTCTCGGCCGGTTGATTTCCTCAAGTGATGACCAGCCCGGCTGCGCGGGCGGCGTCGACCTGAGCTATGCCTTCTGGCAGCGGCGCTATGGCGGAGCGGCTTCCGCCATCGGCAAGACGCTGACGCTCGAAGGCCATCCTTTCCCGATATTGGGCGTCACGCCGCCAAGCTTTTACGGAGTCTCGATTGGCGAACGCTTTGACGTGGCGGTCCCGGTCTGCGCAGAGCCGGTGATCAGCGGCGAATACAGCCGCGTGAGCAGCGCGACGGCCCGCCGCGATTGGTGGCTGGCAATGCTGGGGCGGCTGAAGCCCGGATGGAGCCTGGCGCGGGCGACGGCGCAGCTTGGGGTTATCACTTCTGCCGCGCTGCACGAAACTATTCCGCCCCAATATGACGCTGACGGCGTGAAGCATTACCTCGCCTACAAGCTCGAAGCGCTTCCCGCCGCGAACGGCTTCTCGAACCTGCGCCAGGACTCTTCCACCCCGCTCTGGCTGCTCCTGGGACTTTCGGGGCTGGTTCTGTTGATTGCCTGCGCCAATCTCGCCAATCTGATGCTGGCCCGCGCCAGCACCCGAGAGCGCGAAATCGCCGTGCGCCTCGCCTTGGGAGCCTCAGGCGGGCGCTTGATTCGGCAATTGCTTGCGGAGAGCGCCATGCTCGCTATTGCCGGCGCTGCGGGCGGCGGATTGCTGGCTGCGATTCTGAGCCGGTTCCTTGTCGCGTTCATCAGCACTCCGGATAACCCGATTTTTCTCGACATGCCAACCGACTGGCGCGTGCTCGGCTTTGTCGCGGGCCTGGCGATCCTGACCACCATTCTTTTTGGTCTGATGCCCGCCTTGCGCGCTGGAAGCGTGCCGCCCGGCTCGGTTCTGAAAACTAGCGGGCGCGGAATGACCGCCGGGCGCGAGCGCTTCCGCCTGCAGCGGATTCTTGTGGCGTCGCAAGTCGCGCTCTCGCTGGTGCTGCTGGTCGGCGCAGGCTTGTTTGTACGCACGCTGATCAATTTGCAAAACCAACCCACGGGCTTCAAGCAAGAAAACGTCATGCTCTTTCAGCTTTACAC
>JBOGKI010000678.1:0-2495 GCA_050745605.1 Terriglobia bacterium
AATGACTTCACGCCGCGGCCCGTCTTCTACGCCATGGAAAATACGATTGCGCTCTTTTCCGATACGTACATTGATCCCTCGATCGAGGCGAAGGTTTCTGACGATTCCAAATTGCCTGCGGACGAGCCCGTCCTCACCTACGGTTTCCGGTCACGCTCGGGCAAAGCTATTGTGGCTTATTGGGCGGCCGTCTATAGCAAACCGGGAAACGTGTTTCATTCACAAGAGGTGACGCTGACGCTTGAGAAAACAGGAATCGAGCATCCCGTCTTGATCGATATCACATCAGGACGGATTACTTCCCTACATTGGAAAAATGGAACAACGGGCAGTCTCGGGCCTTTACCGCTGAAAGATAGCGTCATGGCCATTGCGGACGGCGATTACTTCGATTGGCCGGCGCTCCCAGAGACTCCCCATTCACTTCACGCCACAAGTGCAGGACATTCAATTCGGCTGAGCTGGGAACTGCCCGGCGGCAATCGCGCCCACGTCGCGGTTGAGCGAAGGCGTGGCAATCAAGGACCGTGGGCGAGGATTGCCACACTGCCTTCCAGCGCCACGCAGTACGTCGATTCCGGTTCTGATGCCGGTGCCAGCATTTGTTATCGCGTGCGCGCCCTCAATAGTGCCGGCGAATCCGCGTATTCGAACATCGTGAGCGTGAAGCTTTGAAATGTCTTGGGCGAGGGGTCCCATCAAGGAAAAACCAGCCCGAGAGGAAGCCGGGCGTTCCGCGAAACGATAACCTGGAATGAGTGAAAGGAAGCCATCATCTATCCCTGGATTCTGCCCCGAGAAACGAAAAATAATCGGATAGGAGCCGCACATGCTCAGAAAAACCCTCAGTCCCCTTCGTCTTCTGGGAATGCTGGCGGCTGTGGCGCCAGGCGCGGCGTGGGCCGAAACCCTGGCGGCAGTTTCCTTCAATGTGGGTTCGCCGGGACAACTGATCCCGAATGATTTTGATGGCTTCAGTATTGAGGTGGACGATAGCGCCAACAAGTATCTGGGCGTGGCGGGCTCGCCCAACGTCGTGTTTTATCAACTCCTGGAAAATTTGGGCAAATCGGTCATACGAATCGGCGGGGACCGTACGGACTATTCCTGGGTCTTATTCCGGCGGAGCTCGATGAAGTATGCGCCAGCGATCGTCCGGCCTCGGGTGGCGGCCTGCGAAAAGCCGCTAGAAACCATTTTGCGATGTTTCTTAAGAATCGCTGGCTTCAAGTTCCAATGGGACAAAGCAGCAGTCGCCTAAAATAACAATGAGAATCCATTCCAAGACAGGATCGAAACACGAACTTGACAAAATCCCGCACCAAACGGCCAGAGAAAGACCTGAATATTCTTAAACTCATCCACAGCCACGGTGGGGGTTCCCGAGTAGAGTTGGCGCATCGAGCCGGGGTGAGTGCAGCCTCGGTCACAACCATTGTAAGGAGACTGATCAACCAAGGACTCGTTGTTGAATCCGGAGAAGGTCCGAAGCAGATCGGGCGCAGGCGGATACCGCTGACGGTGCGAGGGGTCTTGCCTATCTGGTGGGGGTGGATATGGGATCGTTCTGTCTTCGCGTGGTCGTAGCGGATGTCACTGGAAACGTTTCCTGCAAGCTCCAGACCGAGACCAATCTTTCTGAGGGGCGCGACCAGGCTCTCGAAAGAACCTTTGGCATGATCCACGATGCAATTCGGCAGTCGGGACTTCCTAACAGCGTCATCAAGGCCTGGGCGTGGCTCATTCCGGAGTCATCGATAGCCGAAGGGGCATGGAACTTTCGTTTCCCCGGCCCGGACAAATGACGGAATGGAAGAATATTCCTTTGCAAGCCATCCTGGAAGAGGAATTCAGTCTCCCTTGCATGATCGAGGATAGCGTGCGGCCGGCTGCACTGGCAGAAAAACATCATGGCATTTGTGCGAGCCTGGACGACTTTCTTTACATCATGGTGGGGATGGGTATTGGAGCCGCGATTTCTATCAATGGAAGGTTATACGAAGGAGGAGGGGGCGGCGCGGGGGAGTTTGGACATATCACGATTGACGAGAATGGCCCATTGTGCAGTTGCGGAAACAATGGCTGCCTGGAGGCGTTGGCCTCTTGCTCGGCAATCATTCAAGCCGTGCGGAAGGCCCTCGAAAAGGGTGTGGATACCAAAGTCATGGAAATCGCGGGCGGCAATTTGGGCAGCATCAACATCGAGTCCATCGCTCAGGCGGCGAGCGCCAATGACGCGATGGCCCTCCGTGTTCTGCACGATGCGATTTCCCATGTCGGAGTGGCTTTGGCAGACGTGGTTAATTTGTTGAACCCTGCGACGGTGGTTTTTGGCGGCTCCTTGGCCCGTTCTGCGCCTGACCTGGTCCTGGGCGTGGTAAGCCGGGTCATCAAACAGCGCGCTCTTGAAAAAGCGGCGGGTGACGCGCAGCTTAAGATCTCCACGCTCGGCAGTGAGGATGCGGCCTTGGGAGCCGTGCGGCTCATCTCCGAGA
>JBOGKI010000679.1:0-2484 GCA_050745605.1 Terriglobia bacterium
CGGGTGAAATCTCCGGCGGAGGGCGCCAGGGTACCAACGATTTTGGGAAGATCGGCTATGGCGGTCCGTGCCCGCCCCCGGGCAAGCCTCACCGCTATTTTTTCCGCCTTTATGCCTTGAATGCTCCATTGCAGCTTAACGCTGGCGCCAGCAAGGAGCAGGTGCACGCAGCCCTGAGCGGCCAGGTCGCGGCCGAGACGCAGTTGATGGGCCGGTTCAGGCGTTGAAGCGATTCGCACGGGCCGGGTTGCGGCTTCAACACGCATTTCCCCGGTTGCAACGCCGGGCTTTATGCCAGGCTTGCCGTCCTAAAGGGCGCCGCTACGATCCGCGCGATCCAAAATGGTCCGCGCGCCATCGCGGATTTCGCGTCACGTAGGGCATATTCCGCGCCAACTCCTGCCACCCATGCCGTCCGAAGGAGCGGGGCTACAAGTAGGCCTATTTTCCGAACGCAACACTACGCAGCGTTCCCCGCCGTGTTGAGTACCCAGTTGACGAATCGAAAACCCTTTATAAAATAAATAGTGGGAGGTCTTTTGGCGGCCTCGGCGCCTGCGGAGCTGCGATACGCATTCGCCGCTTCGCGCCTTCGCCTGCCCGGGCCGCCTGAGATGTTTCGAATTCATCACCACGTAGAGGAACAACACTATGAGTGGAAATTTGAATGCATCTACCGGAGTCCAAAGTCAGACCTTCTCCACTGCGGCGCGCGAAGCCGATGCCATCTATCAGCAAAATCGTGTTGCGGCGCGGGTGGAGGGTCCGGAGGTTGATCCCGAGGCGAAAACGATTCGATTTGACGAGGTCTACAATAGTGACTATCTGTTGCTGCCGGATGCATGTGAGTACCAGCAGTACCGGATTCTGATTCGTAAGATCGAATACGCCACCAAAGTGGAAAAAACCGCGCTACATAAGGGTCGGATCCTTCGGGGAGTCACCGCCGACATTTTGGGATACCGCGAACCATAAACCGGAAGGGCGGGGGTTCAGCGGCGTGGCGCCTGGCGGTTCGCTGGTTTCTCCATATACCGCGAACCATAAGCCGGAAGGGCGGGGTTTCAACCCCGCCGCAGCGTGGGCCACGCAGACTCGGCTTTAGCCGCTGAAGCCGCCACAGTCCCCCGTGCGTGCTTTCAAGTTCACTGCAGGGGCTGAAGCCCGAGATTTGATGGCGATCCCGGCGGCGGGGTTGAAACCCCGGCCTTCCATTCGTGCTGGATTTCGCACGGCGCGGCCGGCGAGCGAAGCCGCTCGGTTGAAGCCCGGCCCTTCCGTTGGTGCCGGATTTCAGTTGGCGGAGGGTTGAGGTATCGCCGGGTCGGCGTCGAAGACCGTCAGGGCGTCCGTGAGGTCATCGAGCAGGCCGCGCATGCCATCGGCGCCCGCCTCGGTAATTCGCATCACCGTTCTCGCGCATTTCACGCACAGACAGAAGCCCCAGCGGTCTGCGAGAGCCGCGGGACGGCAGCAAGCACAGGGCCAGTCGTCCCGGGAGTGGACCACCAAGCCGCCAAGCGACATTGCATATTCCATGGCAACCTCCAGTCACCACTTCCTGGTCGTGCAATTCAAGTTCCAGTTTATGAGTAGCAGAAACTAAACGGACTACAATGGAACCTTCAAGAGTGATTTGAATGCCGCCACTCCCGGGGCGTGAGAGAGTGATGGCAAGTGCTTGCCGGTTAAGAGCCTTGAGCGGCCCAATCGAAAGCGCACCGAACTTAATTTAGTAACTACGTATTTACCGTTTATCATTGAGTAATATATTTTGTCAAGCTGAAAATCTCAAAAAAGCACCAGCGATGAGCAATTTTTGCACCATTTGGGATACGGGCCCCGTTTGGTATGTGCGGCGCTGACGAACTCAATCCTGCCCTAAAGACCGCCCCTCGCATCAAAGCGCCAGCCGGACTCCCCTTGGTCTGTTCATACCGAAATACGTAACCCGGCAGGGAAACGGTTTTCTCACAAAGGGAACTCAAGTACCACCCAACACGTCTTGATGCAGCATAACCCCTTCCTTTTCAATGCTGTTAAATGGAAATAAACGTGCGTAGAAATGTAATGGTTTATTGGAACTCCGGGCTAAGGGTGGCGTAGGGGTCGGCATTCTGGCCGTCCGCGAGCGGCAGAAGACCCGCCCCTGACCGCCGGTGTAACGGGCTAATACGGGCATTGAATCGCAAGCATACAAAAATGGTCGGGGCCAGATGATATCGCGCGATATAGAACGTGCTGATCTTTCTGGCCTCTTTCTTTTTGGACTGGGCTAACCGGCTGCTGAAAAAGTCCCATCTGTCATGCTGAGCGAAGCGAAGCATCTGCTGGTTTAGTTGAAATTCCAAGCTTCGATGGAACGAGCGCGTTTGTGAAATGCGTACCCGGCGCGGTGAGGGGTGTGGTTGCATGCCGTCTTCCGCGCCGGTTGGTGAACCCAATGTACATCTGGTGATGGTGCAGTTTGCTGTAGCGGCGGTC
>JBOGKI010000680.1:0-2483 GCA_050745605.1 Terriglobia bacterium
GGGTAGCAGCGTGTGCCTCATGTCGTCCACGTTGTTGCGCTGGATTCCCAACAGATAAGCGACAAAAATAACCACCACAAGCTTGGCAAGCTCCGAGGGTTGGAAATCGACTGGACCCAGATGAAACCAGCGATGGGTATTGTGGCTGCGGGCCGCCAAGAGCACGCATCCCAGAAGCCCCATCAACAGCGCCACCAACGAAAACACCAACGCCGGATGCCCTAGGCGGCGATAGTCCCGGTTCATTATCCAGACCATACCCGTCAGCCCGATAGCGGCGCCCGCCACCTGCCGGATCAGAAAGTGATAACTCGACCCATAAAGCTGCTGGGAAATCACCGCCGATGCGCTGAAGACCATCAGCGCGCCGAAAAGAACCAGCGCCACCACGGTTCCGAATAAAATCTTGTCGGATTGCAGGCGTCTTGCCATGGGATTACGCGCTTTGGGTTAAACGGAACCACTCCGCGGCTTCGCAGTCTGTTTGACGACTGCTGCCGGAGCGGCGGTCTATGACCGCCGGTCCTATTTCTCAAGGGTTTCAGCGGTCATAGACCGCCGCTACACCAGGAAAATCGAAGTTGTCACGCAAACCCTGCCTCACAAAACCACATTAGCCTTCGTTCCCGGCCGCCAGATGGGGCTTGTCCACAACCTCATAATGCAATGCGGGCTCTTCAACCGGCTCGGGCGGTCGAAGATCATAGGCCGGAAACGGTGAAGATAAATCGTCCGCGTTCCCGCCCTGAACTGGGATCGATCCGGAGTTCACCTCCTCCGCGCTCACCTCGTATGTCATCAGCCTCTCAGATTCGAGCCGGTCTGCCGCCTGAGTGTCAGCCGGAGCTGCCTCGGACGCCGCTTTCTGAATTTCCGAAGCGGTTTCGGCGGCTGGTTTGTCCGGCTCATGGGCAGGCCGAGCCGCAGCTTCCCCGTTGGGGCGTGAAGGCCGCAACGCTACCACCGGCGCGCCCAATGCCGTTGCCGTATTCAGTTCCGCCACAAACTTCTTGAAAATCCGCCCGCGCTCTTCAAAATCCTGGAATTGGTCGTAGCTCGCGCAAGCCGGAGAGAGCAGAACTACGTCACCCGGCACGGCGCGCCAAAACGCCTGACGCACCGCAGTCTTCAGGTCGCCGCAGTCGATCATTTCCACCATTCCCTGGAGGTCTTCCGCGATGCGCCCCGCCGCTGCGCCGATCAAGTAAACTGCCTTCACTCGCCCCGGGATCAGCGCCACCAGCGGCGTGTAAGGCGCTCCCTTGTCCTTGCCACCCAGAATCAGATGGACGCCGCACGTGAACGCGGTGAGCGCCTTGGCGGTAGCATCCACGCTGGTGGCCTTTGAATCATTGAAGAATTCGACGCCACGGATCGTGGCCACTTCCTCAAGGCGGTGTTCCACTCCGGTGAATTCCCGGACCACCTTGCGGATGACATCGAAATCCGCGCCCAGCTTACAAGCGGCAGCGGAGGCTGCCATGACGTTTTCGAGATTGAACGAGCCTCGAAGTCTCACGTCATTCACTTCAAGCAGCGTTCTTTCCAGGTTGCCGATCCGATAAAGAATCCGCCCCTTCGAGATCAATACTCCTTCCGCAAGGTCCTGCTCCTTGCTGAAAAAGACTTTCTGGCTGATGAGGGCCGGGGCCAGCCGGGCGACCACTGGATCGTCGGCGTTGAGGATGGCGAAATCACTGGTCCGCTGGTTACGGAAGATTTGCGCTTTGGCGCTGACGTAAGCTTCAAAAGTGCCGTGCCGGTCAAGATGGTTCGGCGTGATGTTCAGGAGCACTGCCACCTGAGGATGCAAATCCTGGATCGCTTCTAGCTGGAAGCTGCTCAATTCCGCCACGATAATCAAGCCGGCCGTATCCAGGTTGGCAAAGGAAATCAACGGTGTACCGATGTTGCCCCCCACCAGGGAGGGAAGGCTGGAAGCCTCAAGAATCCTTCCGAGCAACGTCGTGGTGGTGGTTTTTCCGTTGGAACCGGTGACGGCGGCAAGCGATCCCTTGAGGAACCATGTGGCCACTTCCACTTCGGGCAGAATCTTCACGCCCTTTGCCCGCGCCGCGGCGAGCTGGGGCAGGTCCCAGGGAACGCCGGGACTGACGACAATCAAATCCTGCTTAAGAAACGTTGCTTCACGGTGCGTGCCCAATTCCAGGCCAATCTTTTCCGCAGTCAGGGCGGAGAGCTGCGACTGGAAGGTCGCGGGATGGCGGCGGTCGGTCACCGTGACCAAGGCTTTTTCGTGGCTCAGGCGGCGCGCCACGGCAAACCCCGTCCGGGCCAATCCCACCACCAGCACGCGCTTGTGCCGCCATTCCATCATGCCTTGTTCACCTTCCGGGGAGATCCATTCTCACGGAAGGGCCTGTGGAGAATTTCAGAGGCGATTTCAGATACGGACCGCCGCGCGGTACGCGCCCGCCGCCGTGCCGTGCGCACGGGGTCCTCATTCAGCGTCAAACTGACGT
>JBOGKI010000681.1:0-2481 GCA_050745605.1 Terriglobia bacterium
GCGCATGAAGGCTTGAGGCTTCAAGGAAGGGTGTGGCGCGATGGTCCGCTCTTCCGTGCGAGTCGGCGAGGATTGGATGACGTCCTCGAAGGGTTTATCGGGAGATACGCGGCGAAGCCCGCCTGTCTTCCACTTTCGCAGGTTATCCTGTACGCGCCCTTGACAAGGCTTTCGAAACAAACCCCAAGGCTCCCAGCACGAGCGCGGCATTACTGTGACCTCCGGGAATTCGTCATGGGCGTTTTTGGGGCGGTCTCCGCCGCGCAGGGTTTTAACAAGCCGGATGACTTCGCCACGCTTCTCAAAGCCAGCTTCCATGAGAGCTTGATAGACCAAATGTGAGAGGAGCGGGTTCGTGGCGACAAACAGGTGGCCCCCAGGGACAAGCACGCGAAGGGCGCGTTGGGCGAAGGCCAAGAAAAAGCCACGGAGTTTGCCTCGGTCGGCATCGGTAAGAACCGTAAACCGTGGCAACGGGCGCCGCTTGCAGCCGTCAAAAGAGGGGGGTATGCGCCAGACACCTCCGTGACCATTCCGTAGCTTCTGTTTTTCTTCTGAAGTATATTCCTTTAATCCGTACGGCGGATCCGTGACGATGGCATGAATGGAGCTTTCCCGCCGGTGCTCCATCCATGCCATGCAATCATCGAGATAGATCTGATAGGGCGCCATTTCTTCACAGACTGCTCAGTGTGGATGTTATCATGAGATATGGGCGGTAGCGATAAATCTGCGAGCCTGGGTGGTCCTGCATAGGCCCCGTGGAAGTGTCCGCAACAGAGCTCCATCGAAACACGACCGAGGTGCTGAGGAAGGCTCACAAGCTTGGGAGCGTTGTCGTCACGCTTCGCGGCAAGCGTGTGGCCAAGCTGGTTTCATTGCAACCGAATGACGTTCGGTCGGTTGCCAAGGGCCCGGTATTCGGGATGTGGAAAGGCCGGGAGGACATGAAAAATCCTCAGGCGTGGGTTCGCGAGATTCGCAGGCCGCGGTACCGGCTTAGCGTGCGCCAGAAGACTTAGCGCACACGTGCGGGATTGCAGTTACCCGGTTTTCCCTCACCCGGCGCTTGGCGCCACCCTCTCCTAACGGGAGAGGGCTGTGATTCAAGGTGGCAAGCGTCGGCCCTTTGCTTCCAAGAGAGAGGAGCGCAGGGCTTGGCGAGGCTGTCTCCCAAAGACAAGAGGACATCTCCCTGAGAGAATTCAAGCTATTGAAGCCCTGATTTTGGAAAGGAAACGCACGAATGCCTGACCAGGAACCCCTGATCCCTTCGCGGCAGATTCCCGTCAACATTGAAGACGAGATGCGCAAATCGTATCTCGACTATGCGATGAGCGTCATCATCGGCCGGGCGTTGCCGGACATCCGCGACGGGTTGAAGCCTGTCCACCGCCGCATTCTCTACGCGATGTACAAGGAGGGCAACACCTCCGACAAGCGTTACATCAAGTGCGCGGGCGTGGTGGGCGAAGTGATCAAGAAATATCACCCCCATGGCGACGCCGCGGTTTATGACACCTTGGTGCGTATGGCGCAGGACTTCAACCTGCGATATCCGCTGATTGACGGGCAGGGAAATTTTGGTTCCGTAGACGGGGACCCTCCCGCCGCCTACCGGTACACGGAATGCCGCCTGGCGCGCGTGGCGGAGGAGTTGCTGGCTGACATTGAGAAGGACACGGTGGACTTTGTTCCCAATTTCGACGAGTCCACGGAAGAGCCGCTGGTGCTGCCCACACGCGTTCCCAACCTCCTCGTGAATGGCTCGGACGGAATTGCCGTGGGCATGGCCACCAAGATTCCGCCCCACAACCTCACCGAGATTGTCGAGGCCACGATTCTTTTGATCAACAAGCCGCAAGCCGCGCTGGATGAGGTTCTGGCGCTGGTACCGGGTCCGGATTTTCCGACGGGTGGATATCTCTACGGCAAATCCGGGATCCGCTCCGCCTACGCTACCGGTCGAGGCCAGTTCACCATGCGCGCCAAGGCGGCCATTGAACGGCCAGTGAAGGAAAAGCAGCAGATTGTGATCACGGAAATTCCCTATCAAGTGAACAAGGCGAAAACCATTGAGCGGATTGCCGACTTGGTGCAAAACAAGAAAATCGAGGGCATCTCCGACGTTCGCGACGAATCGGACCGCGACGGCATGCGGATTGTGGTTGAAATCAAGCGCGGCGAACAGCCGGAAGTGATCCTGAACAACCTCTACAAGCACACCCAGCTTCAGGAAACGTTCGGCATGATCCTTCTGGCCATCGTCAACGGCCAGCCGCGCACCCTGGCGTTGAATGAGGCCATCCAGCTTTTCATCGACCATCGCGTGCAGGTGGTGCGGCGCCGGACGGCCTACGAGCTGCGCAAAGCGCGGGAGCGCGCCCACATTCTCGAAGGCTTTTTGAAAGCTCTGAGCAATCTGGACGCCATCATCAAGCTGATCCGCGCCTCCGGGACGCCGAAGGAAGCGCGCGACGG
>JBOGKI010000682.1:0-2474 GCA_050745605.1 Terriglobia bacterium
TCTCGGCGCAATACCGCGGTTCCGAGTTCTGGCCCGAAAATGAGACGTTGACTCCCCGCTCGCGGTAGTCTGCCACCGCCAGGTAGATCTCCAGGCTGTCCTTTTCTCCTTCAAGATGCTGACCTAGCGGACGGGCCGCCGGAGCGGGGTCCGAGTCTGGAATGTTGAACGGCAACCCGTCGGGCAGCAGGCCGCTCGCCGAGGAAATCACAAAGTTCCCGGCGGCCAAGCCTTCCTGGCTGATCCGCAATGAGGCGAACCCCCAAGGCCGGAAGCTCACCGCCTCGACGCGAAATTGCAGAGTGTCTTCGATGAACCGGTCCTGCGCCTGCAGATGCTGCGGGCTCAGGAAAGTTCCCTTTGACCAGATGACCGGCCTCAATCTCCTCATGTCGGTACAAGTTATCAGAACGGCTCAAGCAAATCAAAGAACAAGAAGCCCGGGTGGCGCGCGGGCGCTCGGCCGGTGTGACTGCCACGCCACGCATCGGGTTCACGGCCATGGGAAGTGCCGGGCTTCGGCCCTGCCGCTCGCGGGGTCGCGTCCTAATTGTGTGTTGCGGACTTGTTGCTCGGGATGAGCTGAGGTGGGGATAAAATGGGCGACGAACTGGGTTCCTGCTCGCGACAAAGTTCTCGCTTAAACTGCTTACTTAGCGCGAGTCCTTGTTGCTGGTAGGAAGATCCTATAGAGGGGCCGTATATTTTATCTGGCGCTTTCGCCATTTTGTAATATTTCAATTTTCCAACGAGTTGTCTGTCCTCCAGAAGAATTGGGAGCTCATGCGCCCTAACTTCCAGTACTGCCTTCGTACCTCGGGCCGGGCTTAATCCATAGCCAAATCCGGGATCAAAGAAACCGGCGTAGTGGATGCGGAACTCCCCAATTGATGGATCAAAAGGGACCATTTCCGCCGCGTGCGTAGGCGGTACGCTTATCCTCTCCCAGGATGCCAGGATATAAAAATCCCTGGGGTTTAGGATTAAACCTTTCGGGCCTGGATTACGGATTACTTCCCAAAACTCATCGATATCATACCGGTTGACCTCGTCCAGATCGATGGGGGGAGCGTTGCTTTTGGCTTTGTAAGCCACGATGTCTGATCCGCTATTCCCCTGAAGGTCCACCGAAACGCGCATTCCGCGGTCGATTTGTGGCTCAATCGGATTTTCGCCATCCTCGAAAACTAGAGCTTCCTTTTCAGCCAATCGAACTAACCTGCCGTCACTGGAAGGCGGGTTACCCCTTATAAACCGCAGTTGGTTTAGCTTCATCCCTTTCCTGACTACAATCGGAAAAGTCCTAGACACAATCTCCAAGTAGAGTGACCCCGAATAGCCTTTGGGAACCCGTTCAAACTCTCCACCGGGTTCCGTAATCAGTCGGGTAAAAATGTCCAGGCGGCCGGTGGTGCTCTTAGGGTTCGCCTGTCCCCACATATCAGCAGGAAGGTTTAGGCTCTCGATGAGCGGCACTATGAAAACGGAATTCTTCGAGAAGGTAGCGGAGGGCTCCAGTTTAATTTCCCTGATGAACAAGTCATGGATCTTCTTCTCGATCGTGGATTCGCTTGGAAGGAAGCTGGCGCGAACCTCATACCCTACTGAACCTAATCGCAAATCAATGCTTGCGGGTTGAATTTGGTCGTCCCCGACCGGGATCGGAGAGATGACCTTACCGGCCTTTATAAGGGACGCGATTGTTTGCGAGGGTAGAATCCCAGTGGCAAGCGGCTCAACCCTCGGTTGCTGGAAAAGACTCACGATGGATGCCACCTTCTCCTTCTTTATTCATCAATTGCTGAAGCTTCTTGGCTCTGCCTGCTAGTTCCAACTCATGGCCGTGTAATGGCCCAACGGGCCGAAGCCGCCGTCGCTCTTGCGCCCGCTACCAACGCGCCCCCTCCGGAATCTCCTTCCCGCAGTACCGGCAAATATTCTTAGACCACAACTCCAGCAGGTATTCCCGCTCCGATCCGGCCGTTGGATTAGAACAACAAATTAGCATGGCACCAGGCGTTTGTCACGCCTCTATCGGTAGGCCCGCTTCGATCCTCTAATTGCTGGAAGTGATTCCTGCTTCCGTCGACCGAGCGTACGAGACCATCTGGTGTCGGTTTCAAGAAAGAGTTCATCCAAGACGATCCAGGGACACAAATTTAGGACACTGCCGCTGGCGGCCGTGGGAGTGATTATCGTCCTTGTGATATGCTGTGGTGCTTCCAATCGGGCTCGTTGAGAAGGGGGGTGACTATGCCAAAGCCTTTTTCGTTCGGCGAAGTTCATCTGGACGTCGAAGCCGGACGCGACCGCTCGCTTCACGCTCCCTCGTCCGAAACTCCCTTCCGGATCGCCCTCCTCGGCGACTTCAGCGGACGCGCCAACCGCGGACTGTCCGAAGCAGGGGCTGCCCTGGCGCGACGGCGCGTAGTCCCGGTGGACCGCGATAATTTTGATGAAGTTCTAGCGAGAGT
>JBOGKI010000683.1:0-2471 GCA_050745605.1 Terriglobia bacterium
ACCTCATACTCGGCTGGAAGATTCTTCTCTTCGAATTGCGATTCGAAGCTCTTCTGCGCCTCCAGGGCGGCCTCTTCCCCGTGGAAATCGGTTACGATGCGGCGGGCGAGCGCCTTCTTCGCCTCCATCGGGTGCACGGTCCCTCCCTCCACGGAGTTTCTCAGTTCGGCAACTTCGCGCGGCCCGAGGTGGGTGAGCAGCTCGTAGTAGCGCCACATGAGTGTGTCGGAGACCGACATCAGTTTTCCGAAAATCGTTGCCGGCGGCTCGCTAATGCCCACATAGTTGCCGAGCGACTTGGACATTTTACGCTCGCCATCCAGCCCGACGAGAATGGGCATGGTGAGCACCACTTGGGAAGGCCGACCGTATTCGCGCTGAATATCCC
Organism: Terriglobia bacterium; assembly: GCA_050745605.1. Classification (GTDB taxonomy): domain Bacteria; phylum Acidobacteriota; class Terriglobia; order UBA7540; family UBA7540; genus CALCEB01. Next base: position 389 of record JBOGKI010000683.1, read on the forward strand.
GATGCACCAGCAAATTGAATTTCTGCTCGGTCGCGCCGATCTCGACGTCGGATTCGAGCTTCACCGCGTCGTAAGCGGTAAGCAGCGGATACAGCAGCTCATGAACGGCAATCGGGAGATTATTATCGAGGCGAGTGCGGAAATCCTCCCTCTCCAGCATCCGGGCGAGCCGATAGTGGCCGCATAGACGCACCACGTCCTGGCTCGTCATTTTCCCAAGCCACTCGCTGTTGTAGCGAACTTCGGTCCTTTCGCGGTCGAGAATCTGGTACACCTGCTGGAGGTAGGTTTCCGCGTTCGCTTCCACTTGCTCCGGCAGGAGCGATGGGCGCGTCTCCGATTGCCCAGTGGGATCGCCGATCATCGCCGAAAAATCGCCAATTAGAAAAATTGCGGTGTGGCCCATGTCCTGAAAATGCTTCAGTTTGCGCAAAACCACCGTGTGGCCGAGGTGGATATCGGGTGCCGTTGGGTCCACGCCGAGATAAACACGCAGCGGCTTGCCCATGGCTGCACTCCGTTCAAGCTTGGCGCGCAATTCTTCCACGCGAATCACTTCTTCCGCGCCCTTGGTCAGATAGGCCAGTTGTTCGTCAATGGTCATCAAGAAACTCTGCACCAGTAACGTTGGCGTCCTCACCGGCGCCTGCCGGTGGCAAAATCCACGCCGCGACGAACACGGCTACCGGCGGCCATCCATCAATTCGTCCAATTTATTTCAGAATCCTCACCCGGCGGCCGTCAATCACAACGCGCTCCTCCAGCACCAGACAGATCGCGTCGCTATAGATGCGGTGCTCCTCGCCGAGAATGCGCGTAGAGAGCAGCTCCACGGTATCGCCATCGAGCACCGGGACCACGGCCTGGCACACGATGGGTCCGGTATCCACGCCCGCGTCCACAATATGAACCGTGCAGCCCGTGAACTTCACGCCGTAGTCCAGCGCCTGCTTCTGGGCATCCGCTCCCGGGAAAGCGGGCAGCAATGCCGGATGAATATTCAGGATGCGGTTCGGAAACGCGCGAACCATTGTGGGGCCAAGCACCCGCATGAAACCCGCCAGGCAGACGAGATCCACTTGGCTCGCCTTTAGCGCAGCCGCAAGTTCCCGGTCAAAAGCCTCGCGGTCCTTACCCTGCGAAGGAATCGAGACCGCCTTCAGACCCATTTCCCTTGCGCGGGCAAGGCCTGGAGCGTCCTCACGGTTGCTGATGACAATGGCAATCCGCGCCGGAACTTTGCCGGCCTGGACGTTGTTCGCAATCGCCTCAAAATTCGAGCCGCGGCCGGATAGGAGGACGCCAAGATTCTTCATGGCCAGCCGTTCCCATGCAGTCCGGCCCTATTCGTTCCGGCCCGCGCGTAGCCAACGCTTCCCCGTCCGCGCGTGACGCGGCCCACCTCAAAAAACTCCTCCCGCCGCTTCCGCAGCGACCGAGCCACTCGGTCCGCATCTCTCTCCGCGGCAACCAGCAACATGCCCAGGCCCATGTTAAAGGTGCGGAGCATATCTCCCGCCGGCACCTTTCCACGCCGCGCGATCAGATCAAACACCGGCAGAACGGGCCAGCTTCCCAGCCGAATCTCTGCGGCGCAGCCGCGCGGCAGAATGCGCGGCAGGTTCTCCGTAATGCCGCCCCCGGTGATGTGCGCCAGACCCTTCACCCATCCTGCCGCCAGCAACGGCTTCAGCGCGTTGAGATAGGAGCGATGCGGCGCCAGCAGTTCCTCGCCGAGGGTCCGGCCCAACTCCGCCACCCATGTGTTCAATTTCAGCTTGGCTTTGTCCAGCAGCACGCGCCGGGCCAGCGAATATCCATTGGTATGGAGGCCCAACGAGGGTAATCCGAAAATCACGTCGCCGGGATGGATGCCACGCCCATCGATGATGCGGCTGCGCTTGACCCAGCCAATGATGCAGCCGGCAAGATCGTATTCGTTGGCGGGATAAAATCCCGGCATCTCCGCAGTTTCGCCGCCAATCAGCGCACAGCCCGCTTGTTGGCAGGCTATGGCCAATCCGGCCACAATTTCCCGCACCACGCCAAGCCGCAATTTGCCGCTCGCCACATAATCCAGAAA
>JBOGKI010000684.1:0-2447 GCA_050745605.1 Terriglobia bacterium
AGCGTTTCTACTATGTTCAACCAGGAGCCGTGTGTGGGCGTGAGCACGTACTTAAAGCGGTTGGGACGAGTAGCCAAATAGGCTCGCGTTTCTTTCGAGGTGTGTGCTGTGTTTGTCAACTTGATTTGGCCCCTTTTGATACTCTCATTTGGCCCCCCCTGGGCCCTTGTTTCGCCTGCCCTCGCAGACGCCTCGTTTTGATCTGCTTCCCTTATTACTCAATGACTCACGGATCTGATTTTTCCGACATACTACCTGTTGCCATTTTTTGGAGGACCGCGCCCGCGGCGAAGCCCTGCGAGGCCGCAGGCCGAGCGTTTAGGGCGAAGCGGAGGGCGGGGTCCTCCAAAAAAAACCGCCCTGCCGGGCCGTCACCGTGACGCCCGCGGCGCCTTCTTGGCCGGCTCGAATTTGTGGTCAAAGGCAATCTTCTCCGTCGCCGGCAGCCGCATCCAATGCACCTCCAGGGGTTCCTCTTCCAACTCATCGCCCAGGCAGTCCAGCGTCACCACTTCCGCCAGCCGGGTCTCCACCCAGCGCCTACGGCGGCCCTCTTCTTCCCCGCCACTTTGCCCGCCCTCGCCGATTTCCAGCGCGCGCCGGAAAGCTCCATCGCGGTCTTCGCTGCGGAACGGATACAAGCCCTCTTCCCAATGGCGAATCCCGCGGCCTTCCACCATCTCCGCCCAGCGAATCCGCGCCCGATGCCATTGCCGCGCCTTCATGCTTTTGCTCCTTTGCCGTGCTTCTTTTCCAGCGTCCGCCGGAAGCGGTACGAATCGTCTCCGGTTTCAATGATGTGGGCCTGGTCCGTCAATCTGTCCAGCATGGCCTTACATAACCGCGCATTGGGAAACTTCGTGGTCCACTCGGAGAACGGCGGATTCGTCGTCACAATCACCGCCGCCCGCCCGGCCCTTCCGGCAATGACTTGAAACAGCAGTTCCGCCGCGGTGTCCGGCATCGCGACGTAACCCAGCTCGTCGATCACAATCAGGTCGTAACGTGTCCAGCGATTTCTCACCCGGCTCAGTTCGGCCTGGTTCTGAGCTTCGATCAGTTCGGTCACCATTTCCGCCGCCGTGGTGAACCGCACCCGCTTGCGCTGGCGGCAAGCCGCCACCGCCAGCCCCGTCGCCAAATGAGTTTTTCCCGTTCCCGTTTCTCCCAGAAAGACGATCGGCTCCTTGCGTGCCAGGTAGCCGCCCTCGCTCAGATTCCGCGGCAGCGCCGCCGAAATGTGCGACGCGCACTGGAAGTCAAACTCCTCCAGGGTCTTCACCGCCGGGAAGCGCGCTTCCTGAATCCGCCGCGTCATCGCCTTGCGTCCGCGTTCCTCCACCTCGCCCTCCAGCAGCGCTTCCAGGTAGCTCGGATGCGACTGCTTTTCCTTCACCGCCTCTTCGGCCAACCGTGCAAACTGCCCGCCCAAAGTCGGCAAGTGCAAGTGTTTGGCATGCTGCCGGATGGCGGCTTCTTGCATGGGTTTGATGGGGGCGCTCATTGGATCACCTCCTTCGCTACCCAATGCGGCCGCAACTGCTCATAGTCCGCAAGGCTTGGCTGGGGGCGGTCATAGCGATTCAATGCGCCAATGTGCACCGGCGCCGCCGGCGGCGATTGCTCCTGGCCGCTGACGCTCAACAGGTAACGAACCGCGCCCACGTCCGAACACCCCAACTCCAGCGCTTCTTCCACGGCTTGACGCACCCGCGCCGGCCCATGCTCCCGCGCCAGCAGCAGAACGTCGATCATCGCGCGCGTTCCTTCCTGCTTGCCCTGCCGTTGCCGCAACACCTCCCAGAACTGGTCGTAACTGGCCGGCCATCGCCCTTGGGAACGGCACTGCTCCAGCGCCGTTGACCCGGCCAGGGCTCCCGGCTTTTTAGTCGGCACATCCAAGTAATGCTCCAGCTCGAGCACCTTCCGGTGCCGCTCATAGCAGCGCTCATGCCGCGCCACGCACTTGGCTTGATACCAGATCTCCACGTAGGCCGAGTAGACTTTCACTTCCACCGTGGTGCCCACCGGCCATGGGGCCGGGTACAAGTTCGTCAGCGCTTTGACGCAACCGCTGCCGTTGACCGTCGGAAAGTGCAGCGAGGCCAGGTCAAAACCTTCTTCGGCCAACGGCAATAGATGCCCCCGCTCGACGATCATTCCCGCACCGACCGATTGCGCGCGCCCCTCGATCGCGCGGCTATCGTCTTCCTTCGAAACTCGCGAACACGCTCTTGAACCACGTGGACGGCATTGCCAACTACTGCGAGACCAAAGTTCGCTTTGGAGTCGTCGAGGCGGTCAATGGGAATATTCGTATGCTGATCAACCGTGGCCGCGGCTATCAGAATCTCCGCTACCTGCTCCTGAAGGCCAAGCGGATGGCCGTGACCAACATCGAATTCATCGCCGTCCAGACAGTCACGAAAGCCGCCTAGAATCAATAC
>JBOGKI010000685.1:0-2443 GCA_050745605.1 Terriglobia bacterium
GGGTGAATTCCTGAAGCTCTGCACGGGAGGGCACTGAAGCCTGGGCGCCCCGGCGCGTCACGGAGAGGGCAGCGGCGCGGTTCGCGAACTTGCAGGCAGAAGGCAGGTCCAGTCCCTCGCTCACGGCAACGGCAAAGGCGCCATTGAAGACATCTCCCGCGGCGGTGGAATCTACGGCGTCCACTTTGGGAGCGGCGAAGAGTTGGGGCTTGTCCGCTCCGGCCAGCAGGCAGCCCTGATCGCCGAGCTTCACAATAACCGTGTTTGCTCCGCGGCTTCGGAGCTTGAGGGCGATTTCTCCAGCCTGTTTGGAGTCCAGGCGGTCGGGTGGGAGACCAGCCAGGATGGCTGCCTCAGTTTCGTTCGGCGTGACCACGTCGGCCAGTTGGAGCAATTCATCCGGGATCTGCCGCGCCGGGGCTGGATCCAGGATCACTTTGACGCCGAGTTTGTGACTGATGCGCGCCGCCTCCAGCACCGTCGGAACCGGGTTTTCAAGCTGGAGGAGCACCGCAGCCGCGCCCTGGATCTTCGCCCCGGCGGCTTGAACGTCAACGGCGGAGAACAGATCATTGGCGCCGGCAACGATGATGATCGAGTTCTGGCCGGTATCCGCGACGAAAATGAGGGCGATGCCGCTGCGGCAGTGGGGAGTGGTGGCGAGACCGGTGGTATCGCAGCCCACGTGCTCCAGGTTGGCCCGCATCTCGCGGCCAAAGTCATCATCGCCCACTCGGCCCAGCATGGAAACTTGGCCTCCCAGCCGCGCCGCCGCGTAAGCTTGATTGGCTCCCTTGCCTCCGGGTTCGGTGAAGTAGGTGTGCCCGACCATGGTTTCACCCACCACTGGGATGCGTTCAGCGCACGCGACCAGATCCATGTTCAGGCTGCCTACCACTACGATTCGCTTCCCCACGAATACCCCCTACGGGTGTAATATGATGCGCGAAGCGGCGTTAACAAATCTCTCAGATCCGATTTTCCGGCTTCTTCACCCGCAACCTGGCTTGCGAAGGATGCGCCGCAATCAACCTCGCGGCGGCCGAGTCATCAAATCAATATAGAGGTCGTAGAATTTCCTGGTATCAAGATCGAACTGAACGGTGGCGCGGCGCACGAAGGGAGGAACCTTCCGGTCGTGCTCCCAGAAGAGCGTCATTCCGTAACTGGCGCCATGGTCAATGTCTACATCCACGTACAATTCCTTGGTCGAAGTAATGATGGACGGATCAATCAGCGCGGCGCCCGCAATCTCGTCCCACATATAGCCGAGCAAGGAGTACTGGGCCAGGTATCGAGTGATCGGAGTGTCCACCTTGGTGACGGCCGCCTGTATCCCGGCAGTCAGTTGCGTTGTGATGGAAATGTCGATGGGCGTAATCGTGACCTTGTTCCACGGAGCGCGCAGGGCGATGCGGGCGGCCTCCGGATCGAACCACCAGTTGAATTCGCGCCTGCCATCGTAGGGATTGATCCCTCCCGCTCCGGCATACATTCCGCCGCCCATCAGCACAAATTCTTTGGCGAGCGTGGCGACTTCGAGGTCGAGCCGCAGTGCCAGCGCGATATTGGTCAGCGGCGCACCGGACCAGATGACAACCTCTCCGGGGTAGCGGTGCACCATTTCCACAATGAACGGCGCGGCCGTGCCGGGATGGGGCTTGATCTGGGGCTCGCCTTCAGGGAGCGGCGGAATAACCTCCGGCCGGTGATAGAATTCCTCAAAAATCGTGGAACGTCTCGCCGGAAAATGCTCCGTCCAGCAGCCCTTGTATTCGAACTTCCCGTACAACTCTTCCCAACGCTCCGATTCCTCTTTGCTATTCACCAGCGGGAATTCAGCGCCTGGTATCACGGGGACATCCGTCCGCCCGGCAATTTCAACCAGCCGCAGCACGTGCTGGGTTTCCTCGCGTACCCACTGATCTCCGCTGACGGTGGTGAGGCCGAGAATGTCGAACCGCTCCGATTGCAGGAAGACGAGCAGGGCCTGCATGTCGCTGGTTCCGGGGCCGCGTGCGTCCTGATCGACAATGATTTTGATTTTGTCGCTCATTCCTTTTTCTAATGCGCTTTCAAGTTGGGCTTAATGACCTAAGGTAAGGGCGAGAGGGTGGCGCAGACGCGGCGCCGTTTGCCGTGTCTGCGATCTTGAGCGTCTCGGCCTTAGCATTCGGTCGCACACATCGCAATGCGCGCGAGGTATGCGCCACCCGTGCTCTGGGTAACAGCGCCGGTATCCCTTTGCGCAGTTTACCGTGAGCTTCTTCGCTGCGCTCAGAGCGATTCGAAGAGGAGCGAATCGGCTCAGGGCAGGACATGCCGGCAGTTGCAGCCGCGAAGGCCGAACGCGGTTTGCCCAATACTGGACGCATACGGGGGTCAGAAGACAAGCTTCAGCGCAAACTGAATCAACCGTGGGTTATTCACGGTGGTGGTGATC
>JBOGKI010000686.1:0-2438 GCA_050745605.1 Terriglobia bacterium
GTGGCCGGGCTTTTCACCATAACGTGAGCGGTCAAGATAGTCAAGAGCCGGAATGTTCGTGTACCAAAGCGCGTTTAATTTAGCATATAGGGCAGCAGACAGGGCCTGTCGACGCCGGCGACTGCACCGTCCGCCCGTCTATAGCTCTTGGATGAGACTCGAAACGCTTCTCTCTGCTGCAAGGAAGGGCCCGAAGCCAGTAAACCACACGATACGGTGCGTACTGCTCCTACCGGCCCCGGCTCACGCTTCAGGCTTTCTGCGCCGGGCAGCATGGCGGCCATTGCCTAATTTTGTCAATTCGATGGCGGATCATATCGACAGCAAAATACTTGCGTCCCATCGACTGGCTTCAGCATAATTGAGGATTGATCAAACCCTCGCTTAAGGAGGCTTCATGAATCAGATTTCAAAGAGAACAATGACCGGATTGATGGCTGCACTGCTGACGCTGGGCGTAGCCCCCCTTTGCTCCGCCCAGATAGACCACGTTGTTGCCACGTCCGCAATCCAGCAGAAGGTGAATGAAACCGCAAAGGTCCGGCAACAGAATCTGGAAACCGTTCAGAAGTTCCTCGCGTCCCCTGAAGCGCAAAAGGCATTGAAGAAAGGCAAGGTGGACTATACCAAAGTCGAAAAGGCGATTCCGACGCTGAATGACCAGGAACTCGCGCAGCTCGCGGCGCGCGCCCGCACCGCGCAGAACAATTTTGCGGCGGGCGCTCTGACCAATGAACAGTTGACCTACATCGTGATCGCCATCGCAACCGCGGTCGTGGTGATTCTGATTGTGAAGGCGTGAACCATGCGTGCCCTGCGCCGTGCTGTGGCCATCACGCTTTTGGCGTTCTCCGCTTTTGCGGTTGCGGCGGCAACGACGGGGATTTATTTAAACGTTCCCTATGTCCGCCAGCCAAAAGACGGCTGCGGGGCGGCCTGCCTGGCCATGGTCCTGCAGTATTGGAAGAGGCAGGACCCAGCGTTTAAGAATCTGGGGGCGGACCAGGTGAATCCGATTCAGCGCGCGCTCTATTCGCCCCAGGCGCATGGCATCTATGCGCGGGACATGGCGCGCTATCTCGACCAATCGGGGATGCGCACGTTTGTTTTCGCCGGGCGGTGGGCCGATCTGGAAGAGCACCTCGCCAAGGGCCGGCCGCTGATCGTCTGCATCAAAGAGCCCGGATGGCACGGGCCACGCCATTACGTGGTTGTTACCGGCATGGACGCCGGCCGTCAACAAGTTCTGGTGAATGACCCTGCCAGAGGGAAGCTCGCCGCCATGAAGTGGTCCGAATTTGATAAGGATTGGAAAGCCGCCGGCTTCTGGACCCTCCTCGCGGTGCCGCGCCAAGGCCAGTGATCGCCCACAGCCTGTTCGCACTTCTGATTGTAGCTTCCACCGGCGCGAGCCCCCCAACCGCGCCCGGGAAAATATCTCTTGCCGCCCAAGTTAAAAAACTTTACAGCGAGAAGCGCTATGCGGAGATCGTCCGCTTGCCACCTCCCGCGCGCCATGATCCCGTTGATCTTGATTACTACCGCGGCATGGCGTTCGCCAAGCTCAAGCGATGGACTGAAGCTTGGAGCGCCCTGAGGCAGGGCGAGTTAAAGGCTCCCCGCAATGAGCGGTTTCCGGTCGAGCTCGCCGGAGTTGACTTTGAGCAGAAACGTTTTTCCCGCGCCAAGTCGGAGCTTCATCGCGCCTTGCGGATTGATCCCGAGGATGCTTATGCCAACAATTTTCTCGCCAGCCTTTACTATCTCGATGGCAATCTGGCCGCCGCGCTGAAATATTGGAACAGAGCGGGAAAGCCCCGCGTTCGCCAGATCCGCACCGAGCCGCAACCCAAGCTGAAACCTGCGCTATTCAACCGCGCCATCGCGTTTGCTCCCGGCCAAATTCTGACTCTACCGGAATATCGCGTCACCCAGGAGACGGTTCAGGCGCTGGGGGTGTTTCCGCAATTTCGTTTGGAGCTTGTTCCCAATCCGGATCAAGAGTATTCCGTCATGCTTCATCCTTTAGAACTGAATGGTTGGGGCGATTCAACCGTCGAAAGGTTGTTATCCGTCCTGCGCGGCGTGCCTTATGACGCGGTTTATCCCGAGGTGTTCAACATCCATCATTCGGCCGTGAATTTTGTTTCCATGCTGCGCTGGGATCCGAACAAGCAGCGTGTGTTTGCCGCCCTGTCCGGCCCAATCGCGGGTTCGGCACGCACGCGATATCAGTTCTATCTCGACGGCCGCAAGGAGAATTGGAACATCAGCCACACCTTTTTCGGATCGGCATCACCGCTCACGGACCTGCGGCTGGAAAAGGTCGAGGGTGGCGCGGAGATTCTGACTCTGGTCAACGAACGACTGGCGTTGCGCGGAGGAGTTGATCTTTCCGGCCGCTCATTCGCAAACTTCAACACCAGTCAGTCCGGCGC
>JBOGKI010000687.1:0-2436 GCA_050745605.1 Terriglobia bacterium
GCGCAGTGGTCCCTCGGTGTTGGCGGGACGCCGGTCGGGGAAAGCTGCGTCCAAGTGGGAGTGCCGCCGACACCATCGGCGTTGTAGAGCACCCAAACATCGTTGAATCTCGGCGTAAAGCAAGTATCACCGCCGAATACGATCATTCCATCGCTCGTCGGGTCGTAGACCGCGGCGAAATCCTCTCGAGGGGCCGGGGGAGTGCCGGACGGAGTGAGCTCGGCCCAGCTAGGAATCCCGCCATTGCCGTTGGCATTGTTGAGCGTCCAGACGTCGTTTGCACAGGGCGAAGTGAATCCCAGGCCGCCACCAAACAAGACCAATTTGTTGCTTCCAGGATTGTACACTGTCTGCGCGCCCGACCTGCGCGCTGGTGGCGTACCGGTGGGCGTGAGACGAAACCAGCTCAGGCCGGGCCCATCGGCGCTTGTTAGTCTCCAAACATCGTTGAGGAGACCGGTAGCGTTAAGCGGGCCGCCTTTGAGCCCCCCGAATACGAACATCTGATTTGTTGTTGGATCGTACGCGGTAGAGTGGTAAAAGCGTGGAGCTGGTGGATTAAGCGGTTTCCACGACTGTGCGGCAACCGGCCGAGCCGAAAGACTGAGAACAAAACAGCCTATCACACAGATCGGCGTCATTACGTTCTTCCGTTTTGTCATCGCTCTTCCTCCTAATTGGGGTTAGTGGGAGCCCTTTACAGGCCCCCCTGCATTCGCTGAATTCTTTCGTTTGGCGCGTCACGGCACGCGAGCGGCCTCATAATCCGCGCACCTTTCGCGCGTGCCGCAGACATCGGTCTTTTGATGGCTGTGATCCCTCAGCGCGAAGCCCCTGTGCAATGATTTCCCATGCCTGTTCCGGCTTTGAGTCGTCATCGCAGACGTACCGGATGACGAATGCGCGCACAGCCCGCGTAATTTGCGCTTAGGTTGCCCCACGGTAGCACCCGCCGTATAATTCCTGTCAATTGGCGCGAACTGGCGATAGCTGGTTTTTATTGGCACCAGCCGCCGCTGGAGCGCCGTACGGGTGGGAACGTGGAGAAAGAGGGGAATGGCAGGCTTGACTCTTGGAAAGAGATTGCCGACTACCTGCATCGGGATGTGACCACCGCCATCCGGTGGGGGAGGAAATGGGGACTGCCGGTCCATCGCGTGCCGGGCGGCGAGCGCCAGGCGGTCTTCGCTTATCGTCACGAGATCGACGCTTGGATGATCGGTTCAGGCACTGGCGTTTCGGGGAGCAACAGTCAGGGTCGGGGAAGTGGGGTAGATGACCACCGCGGTGGAGGCGGTGCACCCGCGGTCTCAGCGGCGGACGGGGCTGTCCGGCCGCCGGGGGATGGCCGTGGTACTCATCCACGGGCCGATGAGGACCACGCGGCTACGGACGCGGGCGTATGCAACGGCCCTCTCCTGCCCAGGCGACGGGCTTACATTCTGGCAGGCGTCGGCACGCTGGCGATTGTCGGCGTCCTAATCGCCGCTGTAGCGCTGTCGAGCCGCCGAATGCCGCCGCCTGAGCTAACTGCCGCGCACCGGTTGACCCACGACCGGCTGGAAAAATATGACCTGCTGCACACCGATGGCTCGCGGGTTTACTTTTGCGAAGATGCTCCCCAAGGGTTCGGCGTATCGTATGTCTCAGTCGAAGGCGGAGATGCCGTCTCAGTACCCAGTCCGTTCCAGAGCATCGTGCCGTATGACCTCTCACCTGACGGATCGAAATTACTGATGGGAAGTCCTGACCTTGACGGGGCAGACAGGCCGTTGTGGATCATGCCGGCGACAGGCGGTTCACCCCAAAGGGTGGGTGGCATCTTCGCCTTGAGCGCGGCATGGTCCCCGGACGGAAGCAAGATCGCCTACACCACCGGCACGAGCCTTTACACGGCTTCCATTGACGGCAGTGAAATTCACAGGCTGGCAACGCTTCCGAATGCGCCCGAACAGATCCGCTGGTCGCCGGACGGCCAGCGTTTGTGGTTTGACACGCTTGCCGGTAATCCGCCTCGATCGCTGCCCTGGGAAATCGCGGCGAACGGCTCCGGCCTGCGCCGCGTCCTGCCAGATTGGGGCGAGTTTGGCGGCGGCTTTCTCGGAAACTGGACGCCGGATGGCCGATACTACGTATTCAGCGTACTCAAAGACATGGACGTTGGAGCGCTTTGGGCGATGCGGGAGAGGCGCGGTCCTCTTGCTCTATTCGGGCACGCCGGTTCAGCGCCCGTGCGGCTGGGCGATGACAGCCGCATTTACTATGCTCCGGTATCGTCCCGGGATGGCCACAAGCTTTTCGTGATTGGCGAGGAGAGAAGCGGGGAACTGGTCCGATATGACAGGCATGACAGTGAGTTTGTTCCCTATCTCAACGGGCTTGACGGCCGCTGGGTGATATTTTCCCCCGATGGACGTTGGGTGGCTTACTCAAAGT
>JBOGKI010000688.1:0-2422 GCA_050745605.1 Terriglobia bacterium
CCCAAGTACGGGTCGGTGATGCCCGCGGGTGACCTGCACCCGTTCGGGTGGGTACCAGGTCGACAGCGACATCGCAGCACGGACGTCCTCGCCCGCAGCCACCTCGACAATCCAAGGAAAAGCCCATGACGGGTAAAAAAAGCTCGTCGTAGCTAACCGCTCTCATCCCAAATGAACTTACAAATCCCGAACGGGAGCATCTTGAAATGCCACCGCCAATCTCCGGTTCGCTCTTGCACTGACAAAATGTCAGATCATTTGTTTTCAATAATATGCCCGGCTCGGTCTGGTATTCTTAACATCTCTTCTCGTCGGTCACGGCGAAGAAAGAGACCGGATGTCCGGCATCGGGCGCCTGACACCTCGAACCCGTAACCTGCTTGCCGAAGCTTGGCACGGCTGGACGAGACCGTGGAGACAAGAGAGACATAAATTCTTAGGCCTTTGTTTTTATAGGGTTGAGGCGTGGTTGTATGTTTGTACGCGAGATGTTCGCAAGAAGCGTATCAAAAGGAACCCCTCGGCTCGCCGCACCTGTCCTGGGTAGACGCAACAATTCCGTCGGCCCATAGACCGCCGCGACAGCGGGCGGCAAGTGCATGGATTCCCGCTTGAACGAGGATGACCGTAGTTCAGGTTCCGGCCAAAGGCCGTGTGGCGCCTGCAATCGCTGTTAGCAAGTTAGCATCCCGCTAAAAGCTGAATCGCACCTGGACGTCGATGCGGCGGTTTGCGGCCTGGGTGGAGAACGGGCCGCCGGCGAGCGAGTTTGACTGGCCAAAGAGCGGGGAGCCGAGATTACCGACCGGCATCCCCAAATTCACGTTGTTGAACAGGTTATGCACGGCGACGCCGAACGTCAGATTGTAGCGATAGTTCTCGGGACTCCTCCAAATATTCGGACTGCCGCCTCCGCTGAGGCCGCGGCCTCCGAGACCGCCATGATGACCGTGCCAACCCCCTCCGCCGCCACCAGCGTGCTCCACTCTCTTCCCGAAGCCAATGGTTTTGCTGAGATGGATGTTCAGGGAAAATGCTCCGGGGCCGGTACCGTAGTTGACGGGAATCAGGGCCGCGCCCGGCTCCGGGGCCGTGTCAAACGTGCCCAGCCGGGTGACCACGATATTGGGGCCGGTTGCGCCAGGAGAAGCAAAAGCCGGCCGCTGATCGAAAATGGAGGTGCCAAGCAGGTCCTGGCCCAGCGTAATGTTATACGGCGTGCCCGAATTCCCGATCACAAAGGGCAAAAGGCGGAATCCAAACGGTAGGCCGATGGCGCCACCCACCACCACTCGATCGCGGATATCGAACGTCGCCCGGCCGTAGTCCTCCAGGATATCGTAGGGGTTCGACACAAAGCTGTTGGCCCCGGCAGTGTCGCTGTTGGCGTAGTTCAGGGTGTAAAAGCCGAAAAGCATGAGCCGCGGTCCTTCGTTGACCCTGAAGTTGGCAATCAGCTCGTTCTGGTTGTAGAGGCCATCAGACTCGTACTGATAGATGTTGCCCGCGAAGCCCGAGGCGCATTCCGGCACGGCGGGTGCGACGACGCAGGCGTCGCCGCTCGCGAACGGCCGCCCGAACGCAGGATCCGAAGGCTCGTACTGCCCAGGCAGCGGCGCGTTGATATTGCGAGTGAGAAGCTGATGGACACCGTGCGAATTCAGATAGGTGACGGACGCCGTAATTTTTCTGGAGACTTGCCGCTCCAGGCCGATCGCGGACTGGATGGTATACGGGGCTCGCAAGCGTGGGTCAATCTGGTAGAGGCTGGGAGAGGTAGCGTAGTTGGTCAGTGTATTGATGGGTGGAATGGCGGGAAAGAAGTCAGGATTGGTGACCCGCAATTGCTGCTGGTTAACGCCATTCAATCTCTCTGCTTCAAGCACCTGCTCCTGCTCAAAGCGGTCATAGAAAATGCCAAAGCCAGTTCGCAGCACGGTTTTGGGAGACTTCCCGCGGCCGATGCCCCAGGCAAAGCCTAGGCGCGGCGCAAAATCGGCGTGATCATGAATATCATTTTGGGTTTCGAAGCGCAGGCCGAGGCTTAGAGAAATATTGGGGCGCATGCGCCATTCATCTTCCCCGTAGAGTCCGAGGTCGGCCAGGCTGATCTTGGAAAGAGGAGTTCCGGCGGTAACTGAGAACTGGCTCGGCCCGCCTCCCGCGGCGCGAATCTGCGCGAAAGTCAGACCCTGCTCGATCCCTTGCTCCGTAATCTGGTACGCGGTGAGGGTTGGAAACGTAAAAATCCCGTTGAAGTTTGCGTTGGACGTGTTTGCATCGCTCCCATCCCGAAACCGCGCTCCGAACGTGACGGTATGCTGGCCAAGAGTCATGGTTGTCAAATTCTGCAGCTCGTAGTTCTTCTGAACATCCACACTCTTGCCTTGGGCGCTGCCGCCCCCGGTGACCGCACCCAGTA
>JBOGKI010000689.1:0-2421 GCA_050745605.1 Terriglobia bacterium
CTCATAGAGCGCCGCTACAGCAAACTGCACCACTACCGAATTTCGGCGTGAGCTGGATAACCGATTGAGCTGTCGAAGGATATAATCCTTGACAAAAAGCGAACAAAAAGCGAATATAGAGCCGTTCTGATCAGATCGGAGGATTTCTATGGGTAACTGGAGCCTCACCCCCGCTGCAACGTCCCGGCCGCCGGCAGGAATCGCTCGAATGGCGGCGATGAGCCCGAAGACACGTGAGCGCGCGCAAGTGGAATATTTTTCGATGGAAGGCCGCAGCGCCTTGAACCGCGAAGCCAGCCGCCGCATGTCTTTCGCCTGGACACTCAACCCATACCGGGGGTGCGAGTTCGGCTGCAAGTATTGTTACGCCCGCTACACCCACGAATTCATGGAAATGTGGGATGGTCTGGATTTTGAGCGCAAGATCTACGCCAAGACCAACGCCCCGGAGTTGCTCAGGGCGGAATTGGGTCAAGCGCGCGACCAGGGCCTGCCCATCGCTCTGGGAACCGCCACGGACCCTTATCAACCTGCCGAATCGCACTTCCGGATTACTCGGAAAATCCTTGAAGTCATCCGTGCATTCCAGGGCATCACCCTTTCCATTACCACGAAATCCGTCCTGATCCTCGACGACCTGGACCTGCTGGTGGCAATCTCTGAGAGGAACCGCCTGAGCGTCCACTTCACCATCACCACCACCGACCCGCGTCTGGCCCGATTGCTTGAGCCCAAAGCCCCGCCGCCCGCGAAACGATTCGAGGCCGTGCAGATGCTCGCCGCGGCCGGCATCCATGTTGGAGTCAACGCCATGCCCATCCTCCCCGGTCTGACTGATAGCAAAGTTGCGCTCGAAAGCCTTGTTCATCAAGCCGCCGAAGCCGGAGCAAAGTTCGTCCATGGGAAGCTCTTATTCCTAATGCCCTCCGCCATGAAACAGTTCATGCCCTTTCTGGAGCGCGAGTTCCCGCGCCTGGTGAAGCGTTACCGCGCCCTCTACGCGAGGTCCGCATACCTGCGGGGCGAATACAAAGATGAAATGGCGGCGCTGATGGCTGAGTTGCGTGCGCGATACGGGCTGGAAACCAAACACGAAGAGGACTCCATTCCCTCCCGGCCCGTGCAGCTCGGATTGCCCTACCGACCCGAGAGGATGAGTCCATAATGGCGCCATGCTTTGTTTTCATATACATTCAAGCTTCGTTCCCTCAATTCGACCTCTACAAAAGCCCCTCAGCTTGCCACCGGTTCGCAGACGCGGCGGAAGACGGCCCGGTTGGGTCATCCGAGCTCAAACGGAATGTTGTAGATGCAAAACGAGTTACTAACATTTTGGATCGTTGAGAAGATCCTCGTAAGAAGGGACATCCTTTCTTTTCATACACATTCAAGCTTCGTTCCCTCGAGTTGCAGGCGACACGCCTGCGGTACGCCTCGCTCTTGGGCGTCGGCTGGGTCTCGTGCCTGCTCGCCTGTGACCATCAGTGTCACCGCCACGATGCCCTACCACCGAGTCCGTGCCAACCATGGCACCTTTGCACAGGACTTCTCAAGTTCAGCATAGCAAATTCCCTCCCTGCTGGTGAGACAAACGAGACAATCTGCATTGAATGGCATGAAGCCGGGCGTGACAACCTGATAGATGCGCTACGCGCTCAGTATCTTGGCAAAAGACGCTGAAAACCACCGTGAACAATGCGAGCGGTCTTAAGTTCTTGCGCACGATCCGGCGCGCACAGTTTGACATGCGCAGGGTTCAGTGATAAACAGGAGCACGCAAGCGGATCATCACCCAAACCGGACAATTTGCGCGTCCGAGACCGGGGGGACTTATGGACTCGAGGCAAGTAAGCCACCGTCGCAGTGGGAGCGCGGTCCTGGCCGCGGCTCTGGCTTTGGCGATTTTCGGGCCACGCGCCATGGCCCGGAACAGCCCGGTGCTGGTATCCAAACCGTTGACGAACCCGTCGATCCTCGCCGCCGCCATCTCCGCCAGCCCATCCACGCGCGACCCCAACACTCAAGCCAGGATGCGGCAACGTGAGGACAAGCTCCCATTGAGCTTTGAGGCGAACCGCGGCCAAACCAATCATCGCGTGAAGTTCCTGGCGCGAGGCGCGGGGTACATGCTCTTTCTCACCGGCAATGAAGCCGTGCTGTCTCTGCGCCAGACGAAGCGCGGAAGGGAGGAGGCGGAGCGCCGCGACGACATCCAAAAGTTGAAGATCGGGACTCGTCCCTCGTCACTCGTCGCTGGTCACTCGCCGGACACCACGGAGGCCATCGTGCGCCTGCGACTGGCCGGCGCCAACCGCAGGCCGCAGATTACCGGAGTTGGGGAGCTGCCTGGGAAAACCAACTACTTCATTGGCAACGATCCCGCCAAATGGCGGACGAACGTGCCCACCTACGCCAAAGTGA
>JBOGKI010000690.1:0-2407 GCA_050745605.1 Terriglobia bacterium
CCGGTCCTACATTCTTAACGACGTCGGCGGTCTGTGACCGTCGGTCCTACATTCTTAACGACGTCGGCGGTCTGTGACCGTCGGTCCTACATTCTTAACGACGTCGGCGGTCATAGACCGCCGCTACAGGGCGAAGCACGCGGGCAATCTCGAACGGTAACACGTCAAACTCCTGGCGGAGGACAGCCGGCATGGCGAATCAAAGGCATGGAGTGGTGGGAGCGGGTTTCTCCCTGGTATGGAGGCGCCAGCGCGTTCTCTGGTGGGTTTACGTCATCGATCTGGCGCTGGGCATCTTCGCTACCATTCCCGTTTCCTCCGCCTTTGGCCGCGTGTTGGACCACAGCTTGTATTCCTCCCGCCTCTACCACGGCTTTGACCTGATGGTGCTCAGCGAACTGATGCGGCAGCGGGGCATCTCCCTGGGAGCCTACAGCACGGGATCGCTTTTCATGGGCGTGCTGTTCCTCATCTTCATGCTTTTCCTGAGTGGCGGCATCCTTCAGGCTTACACCTTGGATCGCACTCTGCACGCGGAGGATTTCTTCCGGGCCTCGGGCCGCTGCTTCTGGCGTTTCTTCCGGCTCATGATCCTGCTGTTGATCCTGATGATCCCCGTCGATTTCCTGGGGCGCGGCTTTCACGCGCTTTCCGGTCACATCGCCAAGGTTTCACCCTACGGCGAGCGTGCATTCCTGGCGGGGGCCATCGGCTGGCTCATCGTCATTCTTATTCTTATGGCCCTCCGTCTGTGGTTTGATATGGCGGAAGTCCGCATCACTGCCGAGAACGAGCGCGCCTCCCGCCGCGCCCTGGGTTATGCCTGGCGAATGATGCGCGGAAACCTCTGGTATCTCTACTGGGTCTATTTCCGCATCAGCCTGCTGGCCTATGTGGGCTTGGGAATTCTCTTTTGGATTTGGGTGAAGGCGGTGCCCCACGAAGTTGTGGCCGTGTCGTTCCTGTTCGGCCAGGCGGTCATCTTCCTCTGGCTGCTTACCCGTCTGTGGCAGCGCGCCAGCGAGTCGATTTGGTACAATGTGCATCAACCCGCGCCGGTTGAGCTTCCACCCGTGCTGGTGGCGGGTGAGCCCGAGCCTCCGCCAGGCGCGCCGCTGGCCGAGCCGGAACCAACCGCCGTATAGCATTCGGGTGGCCGACGGCGCGTAGCGCAGCGTTTCGCTTCCCAGAAACTCTGCGGCGTGGGGTCGGTTTCAATCCTGAAAGCCGCAGTTTGAAACCCGCAAGCTCTGTGCGGGTCTACTCTTGCTCCGTTGTCCCGCCCGAAGCATTAATGATTTGAGCTCACAGGAATGCTCACATGACGACGGAGAAGCGAAGAGTGGTCGCCTACCTGGCTGCGTGGATGGTCTCCAACAAGCACCCAAATGGAGTCTATGACCAGACCACTTCCTCATGGACCCCATTCACCACCTTCGCCACGCCCAACCATCTTAGCGTGTACGACCATGACCGGTCGTCCATGGTTTCGGTGAACGGGCCGCCCGGAGACTTGTATATCTATGACTGTAAGTCCGGCCGCCATATCCAATTGAAGATCACCGGCGGTAACCTCTCCGGCTACGATTTCGAAGCCATGGCGTTTTTCTCGGGAACGGTCAGCGGCTCTTCAATCTTCTTTTGTGACTTTCAGCATTCGGATTATTTCAAATATTCAACCGAGCCGCCGCCAGGCCAAGCTTTCTCAAGGTGATGAGGCTCTCGCGCCCTGGGCGCTCGGCCATGTGCGGATTATTCATGAAGGCTTATTCGCGTATCGTCAGGGCGGATCACGAGCTGGGGAGGCGAAACTGGCGCCGGATCCCGTTAAACCGTGGATCTGAACGCAGCGGGTCCAGATCACGGTCGGCGTTGATCTCTGCCACCGTACAGGAGCGCGCATTGACCGACTCTTGCAGCCAATGGAAGGCACGGTCTTTGTCTCCCAAGGCGGCGTAAGTCACGGCAAGATTGTACGGTGCTACGGTTCCCCATTTCCGGTCTCGGCGGAGCTCTCGGAGGATGCTTCGGGCTCTGGCACTCTGGCCCGCTTGGGCATAGACGTGCGCCACTTCGACGGCGTAAGGCGAATAGCCGCCCTGCAGGCGTTGCGCGGTTTCGAACTCGCTCGTGGCTTGTTCATAGAGCCTCTTGCGCTCGTAAGCGACAGCCAAGACGCCGTGGGTCACGGCGTTGTTGGGATCAATTTGCAGAGTTTTCTGTAATTGGCGGACCGCTTCGTCGTAGCGGCCCGCCTGAGTCAGAATGCTGCCGGCCCCGTAGTTGACGGCGACGGAAAGCGGATCGAGATCGAGCGCCCGCCTGATCTCGCGGATGGCCTCGTCCCGCCGCAACATGGCGGCAAGGTACAGGGCGTACCAGTGGTGTGCGGTGGCGTAACCCGGGT
>JBOGKI010000691.1:0-2407 GCA_050745605.1 Terriglobia bacterium
GAACGAAGCTTGGATATGTATGAAAACAAAGGATCCCGTTCTCAACCATCGAGTGGCGCCACGCAACCAGAGGTGCCGGCCACGATCTCCCGATGACGTAAATCCCGGTGCTCGACCGTTGCATCTAAAAACTCAGAAGATGTGAGCAAATTTGGCTGTAGCGGCGGTCTATGACCGCCGCTCTCGTGTTTTCAATCAATTCGACGCTCATAGATCGCCGCTACAGCAGCCTTTGGCGATTAATTCACACCTTCTCAGTGGCAGGCGGAAACGCGCGGAAGACGGGGCAATAGATGGTATGCCCCCGCTTATCAATGAGATAACTTCTGCTATCCGTCGAGCCATTGACGTTTGAAGCTGAACACTCGGCGGAGTTGGCGGCGGATAACCTCACGGAGCGGATAATTGCGAAGGAAAGATGGCGATGCGCGACATGGAAACCAGATTCCATCACGGAGTCCAAGCAGTTGAAGTGGATGAGGAAACCGCTTGCCTGCCCTACCCGAGAGCGGCAGAAGGGCTTGCGCCCTCCGATGTGGAACGCGAATTGACGTTTGGCGACGAGGACGTGGATGAAGGCGCACAACTGGATCGGGCTCCGGAACGAATGGAGCATTCCGACGATTCAGTCCGCATGTATCTCCACGAGGCCGCCCGGGCGCGCCTTTTGACTCGCGAAGGCGAAGTCCGAATCGCCCAGCGTATTGAGCGAGGGCGGGAGCGGGCCCTGCGCGTCCTGTTGCGGTCGCCTCTGGGGTTGAAACAACTGCTGGCCCTGCGCGAGGACCTGCGCTCCGGTGTTCGTTCGATCAGCGAGATCGTGCGATTCGAGCACGACGAGATGGCAGAGGAGAAGATCGGCAGAGAGAGAACCCGGGAGGTTCTTAAGGTCATTGATACGATCGGTAAAATGTATGCCTTGGCGGTGAAGCGGGCCGCGGCGCTGGAACGCACGCCAAAGTCCAGAAAAGGCGCTTACCGGCACGCCCGACATCGCCTGGCGCGAACCCGCATTGAGCTGGCAAGGTTGGCGCGCTCGATTGGCATCAAGGACACCGAACAGCGCCGCTTGATTGAGAAGCTCACGCAGGCAGTTGAACGCAACCGGGATTTGCGGCGGCGGATCGAACGCCTTGAATCCCAGGTTAAGGCCGGCGATAGAAGAGATTCGGAGGCTCGCCGCGAGCTGAAATCGCGCCGCCGGGAGCTGGAGGCGCTTGAGTCAGAGTGCGGCATGAGCTCAATTGAGTTGAAGCGAACCGGAGAAAGGATTCAGCGAGGACTGGCAGAAGCGGAGCAAGCCAGAATGGAGCTGACGGAAGCGAATCTGCGTCTGGTCGTTTCCATCGCCAAGAAGTACTCCAACCGTGGTCTGCACTTGCTTGACCTGATCCAGGAAGGGAACCTGGGGCTGATGAGAGCGGTGGAGAAGTTCGATTGGCGCCGCGGCTTCAAGTTTTCAACCTACGCGACGTGGTGGATTCGCCAGGCCATCACTCGCGGCATTGCCGACAAGTCACGCACCGTCCGCCTGCCCGTGCATGCTCTTGAGAAAATCAACAAGCTGATGCGCGCAAGAAGCGAGCTTTCCAAGGAACTCGGCCGCAACCCTTCAATCGCAGAGATCGCCCGGACCGCGGGCCTGGCAGCTCCCGACGTGCGCGAGCTGCTGAAATCGGCGCAAGAGGCGGTTTCGCTTGATGCGCCCTTCGGGGAGGACGGCGAGTCTCAACTGGGCGATTTTATTGAGAACCGGACGGCTCCGTCAGCGTCGGAGACCATCATCGTTCGCGGCCTGAAGGAGCAGACCGCCCAATTGCTCAAAACCCTGACACCGCGCGAGGAGCAGGTCCTGCGACTGCGCTTTGGGTTGGAGGACGATCGAGTGCACACCTTGCAGGAAGTGGGTGATTCCCTGGCGCTTTCGCGTGAAAGGGTGCGGCAGATTGAAAGCCAGGCGTTGCGCACCTTGCGATCCTCACCGCCCGCTAGAAAGCTGCGCATCTTCGTGTCGAGCAACTGACAGCCGGTTGAAAAAACTCAATAGTGCTGTCGTTTTGCGGACGCGGTGGGCAAAAACCCGCAATCCCTGTCAGCACAGCTTGCAGGCGTCAGCAACGAAATCAAAGCCTCGGCGCATTCCGGCGTCGGAGGGTCTCCCCTCGCGAGCAGGCTTACCGACCATGTAGCGCTGCCGTCCCGGCGGCATTTGCCGGCCAAGCCTGCCCTGAGCGAAGCGAAGGGATGCGGGCGCTACGGGCCGGCCAATTGTCCACTTATTTCTCGGACACTACGCTGGCTCCCAGCGCGGAGCGGGGAAATGGCTCGACTATTTGGAGGGAGGAATCTGGCCTCTGAGGCGGCTCGGGTGAGTCGCGGGAGACGCTTTGTCCGGCGGCACGTTCGG
>JBOGKI010000692.1:0-2406 GCA_050745605.1 Terriglobia bacterium
CGCATCGGATCTTCACGCGGATTGGGAAGGAGATTCCAGACTGTGCGGTAGCGGAGTCGAGCGTGCGGCGGTACGTACGAGGCAAGAAGCGGGATCTGGGTCTGCTGACGAGCGGAGAGATCTACGCGCCGCAGTCCTATCGGTGGGGCGTGGAAGGGCAAGTAGATTGGTATGAAGCTTACGCGGATTTAGAAGGAGAGCGGGAAAAGCTGCAGGTGTTTTCCATGCGCAGCATGGCCAGCGGGGGATCGTTCCATTACGCTTACCGGCATGCGACGCAGCAGGCGTTTCTGGAAGCGCATGAGCTGGCTTTCGCCTATTTCGGCGGCGTGTTCCGGATTCTGCGATACGACAATCTGACCAGCGCGGTGAAGAAAATTCTGCGCGGATATCAGCGCGAGGAGACGGCGCGGTTCGTGGCGTTCCGGTCGCATTGGGGATACGAAGCGCAGTTTTGCAATGCGGCGAAAGGCAATGAGAAAGGAGGCGTGGAAGGGGACGTCGGTTATTCACGACGGAACTATATGGTTCCGGTTCCGCAAGCTAAGGATCTGGTGGAACTCAATGCACACTTGCTGGCGCGCAGCCAGGAGGACGAAAAACGCAAGATCGGAGACCGGGCGCAAAGTGTGGGGGCCGGGACGGTGATCGAAAGGGAGCACCTGTTGCCGCTGGCGCCGGAAGGCTTCGAGTTGGCGGAGGTGAGCTTTCTGATAGTGGACGGCAAGGGGTGCGTGAAAGCACGGACGAACTGGTATTCGACACCGCTGCGTGCCGGCACGACGGCGCGCGTGAGAGTGATGCCCGCCTGGTTGGAGGTATGGCATGAAGGGCGCTGTGTGGCTCGACACGAGCGGAACTACGGCCGGGGACAACAGATTTTTAATCTTGAGCATTATCTGGAAGTACTGCGGCGCAAGCCAGGCGCACTGGCCGGATCGACGCCACTGCAACAATGGCGCGAGCAGGGACGGTGGCCGGAGTGTTATGACCGGCTGTGGGGGAATCTGGTAAAGCGACAGGGAAAGCTGAGCGGGACGCGTGACATGGTGGAAGTGTTGCTACTGGGTAGGGAGGGCGGTTACGGGCGATTAGAGAAAGCAGTTGGCAGAACGCTGGAGATGGGTAGCTCGGACCCGGCGGCGGTGCGCTATCTAATGATGACCGATGGAGGCGATCGGCAGGTGGGTGCGCCAACCCGGCTGGAAGCCAGCGAGCTCGGCGCATTGGTGCAATACGAACGGCCGTTGCCGAGCGTGCAAAATTATGACCAGTTGCTCAAGCGGGAGGTGATCCAATGAAAGAACAAAGCCTCTCCCTGCAAGACACTGCCATCCGCCAGCAATGCAAACATCTGCGGATGCCCACGATCGGCTCGCAGTTTCGCAAACTGGCCGAGCAGGCAGTGCGGGAGCAACAAACGCCAGTGAGATATCTGGAAGCGTTATTGGGCGCGGAAATCGAAGAGCGCGAGCGAAGAGTGGTGGAGCGGCGGATTCGCGAAGCGCATCTACCGCGGATGAAGACGCTGGATGAGTTCGATTTTTCCCAAGCGCCAAAAGTGCCGGTGGCGCAGATTCGGGAACTTGCGGAAGGAGGCTATGTAGAGCGTGCCGAGCCTGTGCTTTTGATCGGTGAATGTGGCACGGGCAAGACCCACCTGGCGAGCGCGCTTTGCGTGGCAGCGTGCCGGCAAAAGAAGCGGGTGCGGTTCACCACGGCAGCCGCGCTCATCACCGAGTTGGTGGAAGCGAAGCAGCAAGGGTCGCTGAGCAGGGCCATGGGGCGATGGTCTCGCTATGAGCTGATTGCGATCGATGAAGTAGGTTACGTGCCGATGGCGGATGTGGGGGCTGAGTTTCTGTTTCAGGTGATCACCGAAAGGGCAGAACGGGCGACGGTGATCATCACAACGAATCTGCCATTCTCAGAGTGGACCCAGGTGTTCCCGAATGCCCGATTGTGCAAGGCCCTGTTGGACCGCTTGACGGACCGGGCGCACATCATCGAAACGGGAACCGAGTCGTATCGTTTCCGGAGGACGCTGGAGAAGCGGCAGAAAAAGAAGATGTGAGGGAGAAGGTCGGCGGAGCCGCAATTTTTTCCATGACCCCGGCCTGCGCTCCGCCCTAGGCGCGCCGCAAAAACCGCGGCGCAGGGCTCCGCTCCGGCCGGGGTCATGGAAAAAATGAAGAAGGAAGATTAACAAAGAATCAATGACTTAGGGTGGGCCAAATCAAATGATCAAAATGGGCCAAATCAGGTTGTCAAACGCAATGGTCACCGTGGAAGTGAACGCACCCACGTCTGCTCCTCCCGAGCCGTCCGGCCGCGAGAGTCCCGCCATACACGCCCGTGAAGCCGATCTGCTTAGCCAGCGTTACCGGCGGCCCGGCGGGCCCCGTG
>JBOGKI010000693.1:0-2406 GCA_050745605.1 Terriglobia bacterium
GAGCAATGTGCGGCTGGTCCTTGATCCGAACGGCGCGCTGCCGCGGCTGAAACTGGATCGGGATTTGATGAAGCAGGCCCTGCTCAACCTGATTCTCAACGGCTGCCAAGCCATGCCTTCGGGCGGCGAGTTGCGCGTGAAGCCCCGCCTCGAGCCCCATCACGTGGAGCTCGAAATCGCCGATCAGGGCAGTGGGATTCCGCCGGAAGCCCAGCAAAAGATCTTCACTCTTTATTACACCACCAAGCCGGGAGGCAGCGGCGTGGGCTTGGCCATGACCTATCGCATCATCCAACTTCATCAGGGCGAGATCACCTTTTCAAGCCAGGTCAACCGTGGCACGACTTTCCGCATCACCCTGCCATCAGCCTAACCAGACACAGCGTGGTGATTGGTTACGCATCGCAGCTCGGCGTCAGGGCACGGCTGCGGGTGACGCCACGCAACGCACCCTGTCAAAATCCATGGTCAACCCCAAAGCAGTTGACCGCGCCTGCCGTTACAATCCAGCGCCACATCACTCCCCCACGGCAATCCCCAGCGACTTCATCTTGCGGTACAAATGACTGCGTTCGAGGCCCAGGACCTCCGCGGCGCGGCTGACGTTGCCCTGGGTTTCCTCGAGCTTGCGCAGGATGTAGTCGCGTTCGTAGGCGGCGCGCGCTTCCTGCAGGCTGGAGAAGCCGGCGTTCGCGGCGCGCTGGCCCTTGACGCGGGCGCGGTTAGTCTCCTGGCAAATGGAGGGTGGCAGGTGGCGTCGCTCGATCCGTTCGCCCGCCACCATAATCACCAGCCGTTCCACCAGGTTTTTCAGCTCGCGAACATTTCCGGGCCAGCGGTAGTTGAGCAACGCCGCCATCGCCGCATCGGAGAAATACTTCGCTTGGCGTCCGTAAGAGCGAGCAAATGCGGCAAGGAAATGGTTGGAAAGGGCCGCAATATCCTCACTGTGCTCGCGCAGGGCAGGCGCGTAGAAGGGGATGACGTTCAAGCGGTAAAAAAGGTCCTCGCGGAAATTACCTTTCTGAATTTCATCTTCCAGACTCTTATTGGTGGCGCAGAGAATGCGCACGTCCACCTGCAGATCATTGCCCGAGCCGAGCGGCGCAAATCGCTGTTCTTCGATGACGCGCAGGACCTTCGACTGCGTTCGCAGGCTCATGTCTCCCACTTCGTCCAGGAACAAAGTCCCTTTGTGGGCTTGCTCAAATTTGCCAACTTTGTCCTCCACCGCGCCGGTGAACGACCCTTTCACGTGCCCAAATAATTCGCTTTCAATCAACTCTTCGGGGATGGCGGCGCAATTGACCTCCACGAAGGGTTGGGCGGAGCGCGATGACATCTGGTGCAGAGCATGAGCTACCAGTTCCTTGCCGGTGCCGCTTTCACCGTAGATCAGGACGCGCCCGTTGGTGGGAGCGGCGAGCGCCAGTTGCTGGCGCAGGGCCTTCATAGGCACGCTGTCGCCCAGGATGCGGTATTGGCCGCGCAGCTCCTCCTGCAGTTTCCGGTTCTGTGCGGTCAGGGCCAGGCGCTCCGCGGCGTGCTGCAGCGTGAGCAGCGTTTTGTCGATGGAGAGCGGCTTTTCGATAAAGTCGAAGGCGCCCAGTTTGGTGGCACGCACCGCGCTCTCAATGGTGCCGTGGCCGGAAATCATGATGACCAGTGGCGCGTTTTCCATTTGTTGAATTTTTTCGAGTGTCTGCAAACCGTCCAGACCCGGCAGCCAAATATCCAGCAAGATGATTTCCGGACGCTTTTTTTTCAGAGCGTCCAGACAGGCTTCGCCGCTCCCGACGGAATCCACACGGTACCCCTCGTCCTCAAGCACGTCCGTGAGCGACTCGCGGATGCCCTCTTCATCATCAACAATCAGGATGGAATATTTCATAGCGACGTTCCGCGATCAGCTTTCAGCACATCGACCGGACTCGATTTTCGCGCCCGCCGGAATAGCTGACGGACCACTCTTTCAGTTTAGCGCAATTCGGGTTTTAGTCCGGCGGGATCGGGCAGGGTCGCCTAGAAGTCGCGACGATCTTGGCTTTGTTTTTGCATTGAGGCGTTCACAACGCACAACAAGCAATATTTGGTACCGGCGTGTGGCAGTTATCCGATGTGTTTTCAGTTACTTGTCGGGTTTCTGGGCTCGCTGTATCCATGCATATTGCTCATTCAAAATGACTTAGCTAATTCTAGGTGCCGAGCATTGGCTTCGTTATTGGCTTTGTTCGTTCTGATCAGTTTTTATTGTCTTTTGTTTTCTTATACTTATTGGCTTTGTTTGCTCAAAAATAAACAATCCATTTTTTTGCCTCTTTTTGCTTTTTCGCGCTTTTTCCGACCCTCACTTTTCAAGCACATAGCGGGTTCAATTTTACTTTTTTTATCTTCAATGGCGCGTAG
>JBOGKI010000694.1:0-2402 GCA_050745605.1 Terriglobia bacterium
CAAAAGTCCCTGCCGGACAGGGACTCCACGTCATGCGTCATGATGGCACAGCTTGAAAAACCATCCGGCCAGAACCAGATGAATGGAATCTTCGTCAGGCCCTGCGCCCTGAGCGATAGTGCCAACAGCTTCCGATGAATCCTTTCCACTGTGCAATCCACCGGCCAAGCCGGAAATTGCAACCTGTTCCAATCCCGCAGCCGAGCTTTCTGCATGTACTTTCGCGCAGGAACCGGCAAAAGGGGCCGCAGGACGTAGTACGCCTTTCGCACAATCTCGTTGGGGAACCGGCTTTCCTCACGGAAGTGGGCCACATAGCGTTCCCGGCGCAAATTTTCAATCACTTCGTTGGCATCGAACGGGACGTATAGCCCTGGAGCCTCGATTCTGACACTCTCAAGAGCATCATCAAGATCGCCGCCGGGGCTCTTGGCAGCACCGCCGGAGGAGAGTCTCCCATAACAGATCGTGTCTTGGCCCAGTCGAAAATAGCCGGGATACCGCGATGTGGGGCGCGCTTCCGCAAATCGCAGAAGATTAACCGGGCAGCGGTAATAGTCGGCCAGCACGAGGCCTGCTGACTTTGATTGGTGACCGTCCTGCCAGGCGTTAACGTGACCGAGGGGTTGGCCGTGCCCGTTCCTGGCCACGCTTCCACTCCTCACGGTGCGGTGCGGCGCGTTGCCATCTGACCTTTCGATTCCACACACTTTAATGATGCCGTCCACAATGGTTGTCAGCGTGTTGTCGCTAGCGTGCGGTGGACCTGAGGATCGCCGGCGCCGGTCCAGAATTAGCTTACTGCGCACGTCGTGGGGACTCTGCAAGAGCACCAAGCGGCCCGTATCCGCCAAATATTGATCCACGGCTCCAATTCGGCTACGAAAAAAGCTATAAACCGGAACCCCCAGGGCAGCGGCTTCGCGGTTCATGGTCCCGCCGCCGCTGATCACCAGATCCGAATGCCAGATGAGGCTCAGACCGTCGATGGCGTGCTCGGGAACAATGATCCGTCCAGCGGAAAAGAGGTCTGGCCATGCCCGTCGCGCCGATGCCTCCTGTCTGGCGTTGCGGGGCAAGAGGACCATCCTCACATGCGGTTTCCTTCCCAGGAAATCCATCACGGCATCGAAAAGTTCGTCGCTTTCGGGGTTATGGTAATGGGCCTCGTTCGCGGGTGGACGAACTGTGACCACCACACTGTCGCCGTTCAGGCCAAGCTGCGCTTTGATGGAGGGATCCGGCTTGAAACCAGGGACATACACGTCTTCCTTGATCCCAGGGTACGTCAACACCCGGCGCTGGTCGTGATGGATCGCTGAACTGGGAATCACCTCAGGAGCCATGACCCAGGTCGGGCCAAACAATGCCAGGCGCTTGGCGAACTCATAGTCCAGGATCACCAAGCTGGGGATTCCCCAGATCCCGGCTGCGAGCGTCTGCGAACGGGACCCGTGGGACAAGGCAAGATCCGGCTTGGGACTCAATGCCGTGGGGAAGAGCTGTAGAGCGCGAACGCCCAGTCCGTACGCTTTCAGAACACGGTGCTTCCCGTAGTGGCGCCCCACCTGCTTGTATGTCAATCCAAAGAAGTTCGCCAACTCGCACACCTGGAAGGCGTCTCGCGCCGTCAAGGTTACGGAATGACCCCGCCGCTCCAGTTCCTGTATAATGGGCACGAAAAAGGGTACGTGGGGAGAATTGTCCAGGTCGATCCAAATGTTCATATCGTTGGGATTGTCAGGCCTGCCCGATTGTCCGGAGAGGTCGGATGGCTTTTCGAAGCGGAGGCGCGATTCTCGCGTCAGAACGTTTGACATGCCGTCGCCTTATCAACCACTGGGGTTTACGACGGAAATTCGGCCTCGCGACCTACCCTTAAACGAAGCCTAAATAATTCTCTCTGATTGACCGATATATATTACTGAACTAATTATCGGCCCACATGAGCCGTTAAAAAGAGACTTTTTGATCAAACCACTCAAAAATCAGCTAAATGTGGTGCCTGAGCACTGCGCTAGCAACCTCGCCGGTTGCAGTCACGTCTCATGCTCGCAAATACCGTGGTACAACTTAGGAGATGGTAATGAGACGCAAACAGCCGCTTCTGTTGTTCTTTATCCTGATTTGCCTTCCGGCGTATTCCCATGCCCAGGCGTGGTCGGGAATCCTCGATCCAAGCCGGGCTATAGACTGGTCCAATGCAGGCATCCCTGGCGGGATTCCCAATAGAACCACAGTCTGCTCCACCGTACCGCCGTCTGGCAGGAGCGACGCGACGGATATGAATAACATTGACAACGCCATCGCGTCCTGCCCAGCAAGCGAAGTGGTGATGCTGGAGACGGGCACCTACACCGTAACCGGAGGCCTGACATTTGGAACGGTGAGCAACGTAACGC
>JBOGKI010000695.1:0-2394 GCA_050745605.1 Terriglobia bacterium
GTCACAGACCGCCGCTACAGAAGCGCCTCAAGATCACTGTCAAGAATTAGCTGGGACAGGACACTGGTGCAGGTTCGAACAAATAACTATACAATTTGCGGAAGTTCGCTTAGGTTTAGCCATGCCCCAAGACCTCCGGCATTGGGTGTGAGCCCCGGTCACCAGCACCAAATTCGGCAGTGGTTGACAGAAGGCGGCCATTTTTTGAGGATCTGTACCGTTTTGAACTCCATCGGCCCATCCATCGGTCGCTCCACGGGCCAGCGCACGTGGCGTCCCGCTTTCCAGGTTATCCCTTGCCTTGCAGGGATGATCGTCATCGCTGCTCACGCCTTCTGCCAGATTCCGCAAAATCCTCCTATCCCGGAAGGGTTTGGGGTGAATATTCATTTCACCCAGCCCCAGCCCGGTGAGCTGCAGATGATCAAGGACGCCGGCTTCCGGTGGGTCCGCACCGATCTGGTCTGGTCCCGGACGGAAAGGAAGCCGGGCGTCTACGACTTTTCAGCCTATGACGGCCTCATCCAGGCACTCGATCAGCAGCACATGCGGGCTATGCTGATCCTCTGCTACACCAATCCTCTTTACGATCAGGGTCTATCACCTCACACGGACAGCGGCCGGCGGGCTTTTGCGCGATGGGCGGTGGCGGCGATTCACCATTTCCGAGGCCACGGGATTCTCTGGGAAATTTACAACGAGCCGAACTACGCGCTGTTCTGGCATCCGAAAGTGAATGTCCAGGATTACATTCGCCTGGCGCTGCGGGTGGGTGAAGCGGTGGTCGAAAACGATCCTGGCGAAATGATGGTGGGGCCGGCTTCGGCACTGGTGGACCTACGGTTCCTGGCCGCTTGCTTTCAGGCGGGCTTGCTCAGCTACTGGTCCGCCGTGACCGTGCATCCCTACCGGCAGCGGGACCCGGAAACGGTGTGGGCAGAGTATTACGCCGTGCGCTGGCTGATTGCGAAATACGCCCCCGCCGGCAAGAAGATTCCTGTCATACCGAGCGAGTGGGGGTATTCGAGCCGCTGGAAATGGGACGGGATGAACCAGCAAACCCAAGCCCGGCTTCTGGCGCGCGAGTTCCTGACCGATGTTGCGGACGGCGTGCCCCTCACTTTCTGGTATGACTGGCCGAATGACAATGGCGATCCCCATGACACGGAAGGCCATTTTGGTTTAGTCAACACCGTTCGTGGCCAGAATGGGCAGATTCGTTTTCAACCCAAGCTCGCCTACGGCGCCGCCAAGGCGCTGTACGAAGTGTTAAACGGATTCACCTTTGAGCGGGAAGTCCCCGTGAAGCAGAAAGGGGATTATGTGCTCGTTTTCAGGAAAGGCGATCAAACGCGCTTCGCGGCCTGGACCATCCTAGCAAAGCCGCACCCCCTGCAAATTCAGGGAGTTAAGGGAAAGTTCACGGTGATTAGCATGATGGGTAGGGAGCTCAAGCCCCTACGGGCGCACCGCCATCGCCTGACGCTGACGGTGGGCAGCGACCCGGTTTACCTGGTTCCTCGTAAACCGCAGGATAGGAGGCAGGACGCGGCTGTCCCGTGACGCCATTGATAATCGCTAAAAGTCCTCTGGGGCTTTTGCTCGAATGCTCCGTAAGCCGGCAGTTTCGGCGCAATTTGAGTGCAATTTTGATTGACATAGATCCTCATCTCCATTAGACTCCAAGGGCGGATGCGACCCTTGGGGAAGGCTGTCTATAAGCATCCCACTCCTCTCCGATCTTAATCGGCTGGGTCCCGGCGGATGAGCCCTCATGCGATTGCGTCTTGCCCGAGAACAGCTATCCGGAGTGCCGCAATTCCCGGCCTCGGTACTAGATTTTTGGGAGTATTCAGCCTCCCCAAGGAATCGGGGTGGAGCTTCCCGTCTGCTCCGAGCTCCGCTGCTGCCTGCGGAGGGCGACGCAAGCTCATGCAGCCTTTATTTTCAAAGGCTTGAGTTGAATTCTCTTGGCGTGAGGCGATGGAAGCCCGTTGCTGAGGCGCCGGGCCTGGCTGGGGTCAAGTCTTGAGGCTGGTACGTGAACCCCTTGCAACTGGGTCCGCGAGACACAAGCGCCGAATCGAACCGTGCGGGATGCGCCTGATTGAGGGAACGAAGCTTGAATGTTATAGAAAACAAAGGAAGTCGATTTCCGGAGATCACCTAGATCCTTAAGGAGCCCCAGGAGGCGGGGCCTCTAATCCCGGGTGGGGGCCATGCTCTGAACGAAAACCAGGGAAAAGTTTTGCCACTTAAGTGCAATAGGTTGCCAACCCAGGTCCAAATGGGCAGCCGAGGATGACTCATTGCATTGATTTTACGACATTGCTGGGCACAAAATGGTGGCAATCCAATTGCTCCTAACACGGACGCTGGCAATTCTTCACAACG
>JBOGKI010000696.1:0-2379 GCA_050745605.1 Terriglobia bacterium
GCTCGGGATTGAAGAACGTGGCCACCATGGCCAGGGCTGTCCCGATCTCGCCGCAGAACACGCCGCGCCGTGCCGTGGCCGGCGAACTCAGCCACTTGAGCGCCAGGATGAACAGGGCGATGGCGATAAGGTAGGCGAAGTCAATAAGGTGTTGTGTGGTGATTGGGATCACTATTTTTTGGACTTGCTGAGTTTGAACATGCGTAACATGCGGTCCGTAATGACGAAGCCGCCCACGGCGTTGCTAAACGATGCAGCAACCGCCACGGCGCCAAGAACCGTGGCCAGCTTGGTGGCATGCATGCCGGTAATCACGATGGCGGCCACCACCACGATGGCGTCGAGGGCGTTGGTCAGGGACATCAGCGGGGTGTGCAGAAGCGGCGAAACGCGCCGGATCACTTCGAACCCGACGAATCCCGCCAGGATGAAAACATACAGATTGGTCATGAAGTCCTTGGGCACCATTACCTCCTATCGCCAGGGGCGCCGGGCTCCGCCCATGAGGCAAACCGCCCGGTGAAGGGTCTCAGGATCATTGCCACCTTGCCATGCAAACGCGCGTGATGATGTTGCATCGAGTTGTAGCGCCAGTGTCCCTTCGCTGCGCTCAGGGCGGGCTCCCACCGGCGACATTGGCGGCGATGAGGACATCGCCGCTACAGCGAAGGTCGCCCGGCTTCGCGCCTTTGCATTAGCTGGCGCTCTTGGCCACTGCGTCCGGCGGCAGTCCGAAGAACTCGCGCACCCTTTTATTGACTATTTCTCCGTTTCGCGTCAAGAGTGTTTCACGAATAATTTCATCCTGCAGATTCAGCTCCAGCTTGCCGGCCTTGATCAGATTGAGCAGGAAGGCGGTGAGATTTTTGGCATACAACTGGCTGGCGTGGTAAGGGACGGAGCTGGCCAGATTGATGGTGCCAATGATGGTGACGCCGTGCTCGATCACGACCTCGCTGGGACGGGTTAGCTCGCAATTGCCGCCTCGCTCGCTGGCCAGGTCCACAATCACCGAGCCGGGCGCCATGCCGCGAACCATCTCTTGAGTGATGAGCACCGGGGCCTTGCGGCCGGGCACGACGGCGGTGGTGATCACCACGTCGCTCTCCGCCACCACCCGGGCCAGCAATTCCCGCTGGCGCTGGTAAAACGCTTCGTCTTGCTGGCGCGCGTACCCTTGCGCGTCCTGAGCGTCCTGGGCTTCAAGCGGCACCTCCACAAAACGGCCTCCCAGGCTCTGGACCTGCTCCTTAGCTATCGGTCTCAAGTCATAGGCGGAGACCACCGCGCCGAGCCTTCGCGCCGTGGCAATCGCCTGCAGTCCCGCCACGCCTGCTCCGATCACAAAAACCCGCGCCGGGGTGATGGTCCCGCCCGCCGTGGTGAGCATGGGAAAAAGGCGGGGCAGGGTGTCTGCAGCCAGCACCACCGCCTTGTACCCGCACGCCGTGGCCATGGACGAGAGCGCGTCCATGGCTTGGGCGCGCGTGGTGCGCGGCATCAATTCAACGGAGAAGGCAGTGACTCCCGTCGAGGCGACTTCTTGAATCATTTCGAGGGAGCCCAACGGACGAAGGAATCCGATCAGAATTTGATCGCGCCGGAAGAGAGGAAGATCGGTACGTCCGGTCCGGTCATTCGAGCCATAGCCAAGCACCTGAACGATGACATCGGCTACTCGAAACACTTCGGCGCGATCCGGGAGGACCTTCGCGCCCTTGGCAAGATAGCTATCGTCGGGGTAGCCTGCAGCGGCTCCGGCCCCGGCTTCAACAGCAACTTCGCAGCCCGCCTTGAGGAGATTGGGAACAGCCCCGGGAACAAGCGCTACACGCCTTTCTCCAGGAAAAATTTCCTTCGGCACTCCAATAGTCATCGCCTCGTCTCCCCTGCCCCATCGTCCGTCTTGGACGGCCGCGCCGAATTTTCAGCCTACGCTCGAGCTGATGAAAGCCTACTTTAGCACACACCTCGCACTACGAGGTCAGGAACCCCGCGGCTCGAACCGGCAAGGCAAGCCCGCTGTTCGAATCTGCTACCCTCAACGCTCTTGACAGAACCCGCGGGTGCCGTTACCATTAAGTTACCCCCTCATACCGCTTTTTCCATTTCGGACGGACGCCTGGCCGTTGGCGCGACGATCGAGCCAGAACTCGAAGGTGGTCGAGCGTGACCCGGTGAGCGCAAACCGTAGGCAGGCGCCTCGCTTGCAACTACTCATCAGGGCTGGAAAGGCCGAATGAGGCAATTTGAGGGAACGAAGCTTGAATGTGCTTTATTATCAACAAATCGATGATCCCGGCGTCATGTAGACCGCAAACCATATCACAGGCGTCTCGCCTGCAACCACTCATCAGGCCTGGAAAGGCCGAATGAGGC
>JBOGKI010000697.1:0-2379 GCA_050745605.1 Terriglobia bacterium
CCGCTACAGCCAAATTTGCTCACACCTTCTGATAAATAGGTAGATCGACCGTCAGCCCGACTCATGGGCTGGACAAGATCAAAGCGATGGTGGATGTGGCGCCTCGCCGCGAGCCAAAGGGGCGGCAGATCCTCCAAAAATGCGGTTAACCTCTGATCCAGAGGTTGCAACTCCCGTGGCGTCATAGCCCGAAACTTAGCGTCACGAAACCGTATTGGCAACCGAGACTTAACCTGGCAAGGTTAGGAGTTGACAAACTCCATGTGGCAATTCTTATCGACGTACATGTTGGAATCGGCAATTTCGATGAGCTTCTGCACGTCCGCGCCCCGCTGGTAGGATGAAAGGCCGCAGCTCAATCCCATGACGTAACCGGGAAGCGAATTCGCGGTGTTCCATTGTTGGACTTCTCCCTGCAATCGCTCAATCGCCCGCTCCGCCTGATCTTCGCGAGTGTCGGTCATTACCACCAGGAATTCGTCGCCGCCGTAACGGATGATGTAATCGGAATTCCGGAAGGTGCTCTTCAGCATTCGTGCTATTTCATAGAGGACGCGGTCCCCCACCAGGTGGCCAAACTGCGTGTTGACGGACTTGAACCGGTCCACGTCAATCATGGCGAAGGTGAGCGGAGTTCCCCGACGCCGGGCGCGATTGGCTTCCCGGGCGATAATCTCATCCAGGGAGCGGCGGTTATAAATTTCCGTTAAAGGATCGAGGAACGAAAGCATCTCTACCGTCTGATTCCGGATCAATTGCCGCACCAATTCTTCACGGGTCCGGCGCAGGCTCCGCTTGCGGTCGAGCGCGTAGACGTTGAAGAGCACGATCATGGCAACAAAACCGAAAAACAACTGCGGCAAGTATCGTCCATCCACCCGCAGCGTTCCCAATCCCCACATCAAGTTGGGCAAAACGAGCGCCAGAAAGCCCGCCGCGACCATGAGCGTGATCAACAGCCCCATCGACCACAAATGAAAATCGCGGCCATCGAGCGACTTGATCTGGCGCTCCAGTTCCTCCGAGCTCGTCTTAACGCCGCCCAGCGCCGCCGGGGATGCAGGATTGGTTCCAGAATCGCTTCCCGCATGGTCGTTCTCGCTCGACATCTTGTTAGCGCCCAGCTTCCATTGAGGACATTCCTGGTGAACCTTTTCCTGCATGTCGTCGATCAGACTGTCAATTCTCATACGCTTCATGCCTCGCACAGTTATTATCGGTAAGTCGAAACAAATTCGGGAGATGTTTTTTCAGAAATGAGGGGGCAGAATTCCACTCAGGCGCGGGCCCCTGGCGGAAGTGCTTGCGCGGAGACGTGATTGGCGGGGAAGCCAGATGGTCGGCGGGTCTTTGTGGGAATCACTTTCCCGCAGAGGACTTACTTTTCGCTCGAGCAAGCGCCTGGTCCACGATTTGGAAAAACTGTTCCGACGCGGGGATGCCGGCCACCATCTTGCCGTTAATAAACAGCGTGGGCGTGGTGGAGACGCCCAGGCTTTGTCCCTCGTCGAAATCTTCCTGGACGCGGGGAATGGTGGTCTTGGCATCAAAGCAGGTGGAAATTTTAGCGCGGTCCAGGCCCGCCTGTTGCGCGAAGTCGAGCAATTGGTCCTGGGCCGTAGCGTCCTTGATGTTGCGCTGGTTTTGATAGACCAGCGAGCGGAAAGTCAGTGAATGGGCAGGATCCAACAGGAATGCGCACTCATTCATCATGGCGGCAGGCAGCGCCCAATGATGGATGCTGACCAGCGGAAACTGCTTGAAAATCACCCGCACCTGATTGCCGTATTTGGGCAGGAGTTGCTTTTCAATGAAGTCCTGAGCCTGAGCGCAGACCGGGCATTCCAGGTCGGCATATTCCACAATGGTCACCGGCGCGTTCACCGGCCCCACGCTTTGTACGTTATG
Source organism: Terriglobia bacterium (assembly GCA_050745605.1). Classification (GTDB taxonomy): domain Bacteria; phylum Acidobacteriota; class Terriglobia; order UBA7540; family UBA7540; genus CALCEB01. The sequence goes on from JBOGKI010000697.1 coordinate 1,909, forward strand.
AGTTGAAATCTGCCGTTCGACTTCCTTGAAAGGATCGGCGCCGAGGGTATAAAGATTGCCCTGCACTAGATAACGGCCATCTTTCGAAACATAAAAGTGCTGGAAGGCGGTCTGCTCGCCTTCCTTGACAGTGATGATGACCTTGTAATAGTCCGGGAAAATTGACGGCTCAAAGGGACCGACGGTGATGGTGGAGTTGGCGGAAACGGAGAATCGCTTGCGCAGGTAATCAGAAATTTTCTGGCGGGTCTGATCATGGGCGGAGGGCTTGGCGCTGGCCGGGCGGGCGGCTTGAGCTGCGGCCATCGATCCCAACGCCAGCGTCAGGATGACACATGCTGCAGCGGGAAATCGGGGTCTTAACGAATTCAAATAGCCAACTCCTCAAGGCGGTGGCTAGAAACTAATACGAACGCGGGAAGAAAGGTTACGACCTCGCTGTAGCGGCGGTCTATGACCGCCGTCCAGACC
>JBOGKI010000698.1:0-2376 GCA_050745605.1 Terriglobia bacterium
GAATTTCACTATGCATACACGAACGCCACGCAGCAGGCTTTTCTAGAAGCGCATGAGTTGGTCTTCGCGTGGTTCGGCGGAGTATTCCAGCGGCTGAGGTATGACAATCTGGCCTCGGCGGTGAAGAAGATTCTGCGCGGCGTGCGGCGGGAGGAGACGGCCCAATTCATCGCTTTCCGCTCGCACTGGCGGTTCGCGGCGGAGTTCTGCACGCCGGGGGAGGGACACGAGAAAGGCGGGATCGAATCGGAGGCGGGTTACTTCCGGCGGAACCACTGGGTGCCGGTGCCGCAGGCGGTCGATCTGGCGGAGCTGAACGGGCAACTGGCAGCGGCGTGCCGTGAGGATGAGAAGCGCACGATCAGCGGCCGGAGTCAGAGTGTCGGGGCGGCACTGTTGGTGGAACGCGAACACTTGTTGCCACTGGCCAGTGAAGGCATGGACCTGGCGCAGACAAGTTTTCCGACGGTGAACGGTCTGGGATGCGTGAAGGTACGGACCAACTCGTATTCGGCGCCGCTGGCGGCGGGAACCCAGGTCCATGCCAAAGCTTACGCCAGCCGGGTGGAATTATGGCACGAGGGAAACTGCGTGGCTCGCCACGTGCGTTGCTACGGGCGGCAGCAGCAGATTCTGGAGCTGGAACATTACCTCGATGTGTTGGAGCGGAAGCCGGGCGCGCTGGCCGGATCGACGGCTCTCGAGCAGCAGCGGCAGGCGGGATTATGGCCGGCGAGTTTCGACCGGATCTGGCAGGCGCTGATGGCGCGGCAGGGGAAGCAGAGCGGCACCCGGCAGATGGTGGGTCTGCTGAAACTGGGGCAGCAATACGGCCGCGGCAAGCTGCGGGAAGCGGTGGAAGCGGCGCTGGAGGCGGGCTGTTCAGACGCCGCGGCGGTGGAGCACCTGCTGCGCCAGGACGAACTGCGGCGGCGCGGTTGCGAGGCCGTCGATGTGGGCGTCCTGGAACGCTACGCGCGTCCCTTGCCGGTGATGACGGAATACGATCAACTGCTTACTTTGGGAGGCGCCCGATGAGCACTTCCAGGGTCGAGCTCGAAGCCGCGACGATCAAAGCGCAGTGTAAGGCGCTGCGGATGCCGGTCATCGCCGCGCAGTTCAGCCGGGTGGCTGAGCAGGCGGTGCGCGAGAAGAAGAGCCATACGGGTTACCTGGAGGTCCTGCTGCAGGCCGAGATCGAAGAGCGCGAACGGAACACGATCGAGCGGCGCATCAAGGAAGCGCATCTGCCGCGGGTGAAGACGCTGGAAGAGTTCGATTACACGCAGTCGCCACAGGTCTCGGCGGCGAAGATGCGCGAGCTGGCCGAGGGCGGGTATCTGGAACGCGCCGAGCCGGTCTTGTTCATCGGGGAATGCGGGACGGGGAAGACGCACCTGCTGACGGGGCTGTGCGTGGCGGCCTGCAGGCAGAAACGGCGGGTGCGGTTCGCGACGGCGGCGGCCCTGGTGAATGAGTTGGTGGAAGCCAAGCATCAACTGCAGTTGCGGCGCGTGCTGACGCGCTGGTCACGCTACGATCTGATTGCCATCGACGAGGTAGGCTATGTGCCGCTGGCCGAAGTCGGAGCGGAGTTTCTGTTCCAGGTGATCGCGGAACGCGCCGAGAAAGCGGCGGTGATCATGACGACCAATTTGCCGTTTTCGGAGTGGACCCAGGTGATTCCGAATGCGCGCCTCTGCAAGGCCCTGCTGGACCGCATCACGGATCGGGCCCACATTTTGGAGACGGGCACGGAGTCGTACCGGTTCCGGCGGACGGCGGAGAAGCGGAACCGGGCGGTGAAAACAACAGAAAGCAAAAGCTGTTAGCTGTGGAAATGACGGTCCGTGGAAAGAGTGGAAAGCCAAGAGCAGGTTTCCCACTCTTTCCACCGCCCTTGGAAATCCGCAACAGCAGCGGATTTCCACATTCCCACAGCTACGACGGCGGTCTTTATCTTCTTACAGGGGAGGAAAAAGCCTCTCCGAACCCACAACGTCCCAAGGTGGGCCAAATTAAACCGCCGAACTGGGCCAAAAGAAGTTGCCAAACGCAAATCGCGCTGGCGCGTGGAATTGTTTTTCAAATGGATCAAACAGCATCTCCGCATCAAGGCCTTCTACGGTACCTCCGACAACGCGGTGAAGACCCAGGTGTGGACCGCCGTCTCCATTTACGTCCTGGTGGCAATCCTCAAAAAGCGGCTCAACTTGGGTCTGAGCCTCTACACCATTCTACAGATTCTGAGCGTGTCCCTTTTCGAGAAAATGCCTATCTCAGAGGTACTTACAGATAACGATCTCCAGAACTGGAATACACGTTCTGATAACCAATTGACTCTATTCGAGTTATAACCGGACAGCAGTGGGTAGT
>JBOGKI010000699.1:0-2376 GCA_050745605.1 Terriglobia bacterium
GTGCTATAGTTTCCTCCGTCAGCGATGCCCAGGAACACCGGAGCTTGAAAACGTGTTCGCTGGCTGAGCGAAAATCTCCCAAAAAGCTGGCTGGTGGGCGAAATGTTCTGGTCGATTCGAGCGTCCATCTGGTCGATCCGGTCGCTGCCCGGCGCGTCAACCACGAAGTTGTTGGCGAGCGCTCCGGGCACATTAGGACTGGGAAAAAGGCGGGCGTAATTGAGTCCTACCGTGTTCATGGCTGAAGTGGGAATAATATTCGCCTGCCCCGGAATGGGAAGGCCAGTGACGGGATCGAATCCAAAGCCGTCTCGGACGACGGACCCGTTCACCGTGCGGGTGGTGGCAGGGTTGTAAATTTCATTCTGGTAGATCGGCCGGCCCAACGGATCCACACACAGGGAAGTTCCGCTTGCGCCACAACTCGCCGATTGGGGGCCAAGGATGCCGCTGAAGTCTCCGCTCTGCTCAGGCAAAGTCGGGACGGTCGCAATGTCCGTCTGGGCCTTGCGAATTCGCGTGCCCTCGTAGTCCGCGAAGAAGAAGGTCTTGTCCTTCTTGATGGGTCCTCCGAACGTGGCTCCGAACTGGTTTTGAATATAGGGGGCCTTGGGCTGGTCGGAGGGCTCAAAAAAGCCTCGCGCATCAAGACTCGAATTGCGAAGGAATTCGTAGGCATCGCCGTGGAATTGGTTTGTCCCGGACTTGATCGTGGCGTTGATCACGGCGCCGCCGCTCCGGCCGAACTCTGCGGAGTAGGTGGCCGTCTGAACTTTGAACTCCTGGATCGCGTCCACGCTCGTGTAGAGGACATTGTCCGCATTGTCGTTGGAGTTGTTGTCGATGCCGTCGAGCATGAAGTTATTCAGATTGCCCCGCGTTCCGTTGGCGACGAAATCGCCCCCCGCATTCCCGTTGGTCGGCGTGCTGCCGCCGTTGACCGGACCTTCGGTAATCTTCGCTACCCCCGTCGTGAGGGTGGCAAGATCCGTGTAGCGTCGACCGTTCAACGGCAATTCCGAGACCTGCTGGCTAGTGATCACGTCGCCCAAAGAAGACGATTCGGATTGGACCAGAGGAGCCTGCCCGGTAACTTCCACCGTTTGTGAAACCGTACCCACCTGGAGATCGAAGTCGATTCGCAGGCGATCTTCTACGTTGAGCACGATGTTTTCGCGCGTTTCGGTTTTGAACCCGTTGGCCTCGGCGGTGACAGCATATCTGCTGATCTTCAAGGGCGTGATGACGTAGTTACCGTCCGGACCGCTCTTGACGGCCGTTTTGATATTGGTGTCCAGGTTGGTTGCGGTCACGGTGGCGCTGGGAATTACAGCTCCCGTCGCGTCCCGAACTGTCCCAACGAGCGTTGCGGTGTCAACCTGCGCCTGGAGACCCGCTGGCGCACCCATCCACAGCAGCACGATTAAGGCAGTTGTAAGTCTCCTCATCGGTCGTCTCTCCCTTCGATGTCAAGATCGGGCTTCTTCACAGAAGGTTTCCGGCTTGGGCAATGCACTTCGGCCGGATTTTCTTGCAAATCTTGCTTTATGTTGTTTTTGTTCGCGTTAAGACTACCTACAAGAATGCATTTATCACAAAACTTTAGGGGGCGCAACTGCAAATTCGGCTATACGAGTGTTCTCCAGCGGATGTTTTGGATATTTACGGTAACTTTCGATTAAGACGTAATGGCCGAAAGCCTTTTCACACGGGGATTTGATTAAATCGGTAAAGTGCCAGTCGCTTCAATGAGCACAAAGCTGTTGACCGGGCTGGGTTAATTCCATCGCCTTGGAAGGGGAATAAGGGATCGCACTGCAAGGATGTGAGCGCCAGCTCCCGGCTCGCCGGCATTATAGAAGCCCACGGTGCAGTTCGGGCGGAAATAATAGGCATCGCCCGCTTTGGCAGGATGTAAACCTTCGACCCCGTTCATTCCACCTCCGGCCGCCATTTGCCCGTTGCCGTCAAGAACAAGGTAAATCTCTTCCGCAAACTCGTGATGGTGTGGAAAATTGGTGCCGCCCGCGGCGAAGTGCATCAGGAAGAGGCTCGTGACCACATACGCTGCGTCAATTTTGTCGCGCGTTGCGCCACGCGGGCCGATCAGCAGTTTGTACAGGACCGATGACGGATGGCCCCCGACCGTCTGTTCCTTGACATCGGCCAAATTCGCAAGCATGGGCCTCGACGGAGGTGCTGAAAGCGCGACCCCGCCGGGAATCTTGAAGTCCATCACAATCATCCGGCATTCCTTTCCACTTTTATTTGCGATCGCATGGCTGCTGCCCGGAGCAAGATAGACAAAATCATCGGCTCGCAAGGGAACTGTCTCCTCAGCGTAACGGAGCGATGCCTTTCCTTGCAGGATGAAGT
>JBOGKI010000700.1:0-2374 GCA_050745605.1 Terriglobia bacterium
TTCTTCCGGTGTCGGTTCGCGGCCCATCTCCTGCAGCATGCTGCGCGAGATGCGGTTGAGCTTGTTGATCGTCTCGATCATGTGCACCGGGATGCGGATGGTGCGTGCCTGATCGGCGATGGAACGCGTGATGGCCTGACGTATCCACCAGGTCGCATAGGTCGAGAACTTGTAACCGCGGCGGTATTCGAATTTGTCCACCGCTTTCATGAGACCGATATTGCCCTCCTGAATCAAATCCAGGAATTGCAGGCCGCGGTTGGTGTATTTCTTGGCGATGGAAATCACCAAGCGCAGGTTTGCTTCCACCATCTCCTTCTTGGCACGGCGCGCCTTGGCCTCGCCGATGGACATCTGGCGGTTGATTTCCTTGAGTTCCAGGATCGAGAGGTGCGCGTCTTTTTCGATGGCGATGAGACGGTGCTGCAAACGCACCACTTCTTCTTTCTGCTTGCCGAGTGCCGAGGACCATTTGCGTTTGGATTTGATCTGACGGTCTATCCAGCGGGTGTTGGTCTCGTTTTCCGGGAAACTCTTGATGAAGTCCTTGCGCGGCATGCCGGCTTTGGACACGCACAAAGCCATGATCTGGCGTTCCTGAGACCGGATAGTATCCACCATATGGCGCAGGCCGCCGGTGAGCACGTCGGTCATGCGCAGCGTGAGTTTCAGTTGCATGAGCGTTTCCGCCAACTGCTTGCGCACCCGGATGGTGCTCTTGTGTGCGGTGCCATGTTTGGCGATGGTCTTCACCACCTTGTCATGCAGCTTTTTCAACTGCGCGAAACGGCGCGCGGCTTCTTCCTGATCGGGCCCGGTGTCCACGGGGCTCTCGTCCGCATCCGCGTCGCCCTCTTCTTCCTCGTCGTCAGTTGCCTTGCCGGACTTGGCTTTGACCGGCGCTTCCACGTCGTCGCTGCCCTCGCTGTCCTCGTTTTCTTCCTCAGCCGGCGCGGTTTCACTGACCGCGGGGGTTTCCGCGGCAGGCGCGGTTTCCTGCACCGGTATGTCGGCATCGGGGTCAATGAAACCAGAGATGATGTCCGTGAGTTTGGTGCGGCCTTCGGCGATGCCGGCGTATTCGGAGAGCAGCAGCTCCGAGGATGCGGGATAGGTGGCCACGGCGGACAACACCTGCAAAAGACCTTCCTCGATGCGTTTGGCGATGCGGATTTCGCCTTCGCGTGTGAGCAGTTCGACTGTGCCCATCTCGCGCATGTACATGCGCACCGGATCGGTAGTGCGGCCGAATTCCGCATCCAGTGCGGCGAGTGCCGCCGCCGCCTCTTCCGTGGCTTCATCATCATCAGCCGAGGATGCCGGCGCTTCGGCCAGCAGCAATTGATCGGCATCCGGGGCTTCTTCGTGCACCGGGATGCCCATGTCGTTGATCATGGCGACGATTTCTTCGATCTGCTCGGGGTCCACGATCTCGTTGGGCAGATGGTCGTTCACCTGAGCATAGGTGAGATAACCCTGCTCCTTGCCCTTGGCGATGAGGAGTTTGAGCTTCGACTGCTTGTCTTCTTTCAGGTCGTTCATGGCGTCTCGCGTGAAAAACGGCGCCTGGTGAGGCGCCGGAGTGAACCGTTAATTTTATCAGAAAACCTCAGTTTTTCCAGGTAAAACAATCGCTTCATGATCCGGGACCGCCCGGATCCCCGCGCCGCGACTTGAGCAGACGGGAAAGCTCGGTTTTTTCGTCCGCTTCTAGGGCGCGTTGACGTGAGGCCTCCAGCAGTGCGGCAAGCCGCTGTTCCGCAGGTTGGCGACCAGTCAGTTGGGCCATCACCGCCTTGAACTCGCTTTCCATGGCGTCAATCGGCGTGACCAGTTCCGCCTGGGCAAGTTTCATGAGATAGCTCCCGATCTGTGTATCCCGCCAGTGCTCCAGCAGGCCGGCCCCCGTGATATGGGGGTGGGCCAAGGCATATTCCAGCAGGGCCTTCAGGACTTCCGCGCCCTTGAGACCCAAGCCATCCAGGGCCGCGGGGTCACCCGCCAGAGCCGCCAGCGCCGGCTGGTTGAGCAGCAGGACGATGGCACTGCGTACCGGCGTCCTCCGCCCCGGCTGGCTTTGGAAAGCCGCTTGGCGGGGTGGCGCCACGTCGCTCGCCTGCTGATTAAGCATAGTCAATTTTTTGAGGTCCACTTGGGCGCGTTGAGCCAGTTCTGCGGTGAGCATTTCCCGATAGACCCCCACAGGCAGGCGAGCCAGATGCGGCCGGGCCAGTTCCACCAGCCGCGCCCGGCCGTCCAGGCTGCTCAGGTCCGTCTGGGCCGCCAAACTGTCCAGCAGGAAACTGGACAAAGGCACCGCCGTTTTGAACCGGGTCTCGAAGGCATCCTTGCCTTCCTTGCGCACCAGGCTGTC
>JBOGKI010000701.1:0-2373 GCA_050745605.1 Terriglobia bacterium
GGAGCGGGCAATTGAGAATTAGCGATCTCGACCCGGTAGCCGAGACTTCGGAGTTCGCGGATCATTCTCGCAGCGCGCGCTTGTTTCGATCTTTTGCTAACCGCCGGGCCCCGTTCCTCGTAGCGGACTCCCTGGCGCAAGATCTTCCAGATCAAGCGGCAAAGCCGGTGAGCAATCACCCCGATGGTTTGATTATGGCCCAGACGCGGCACGTAGCGGCGATAGAGCAGCTCGAAGATGCTTCCTTTGTGTTTCACCGCGGCGTTGGCGGCCTGATTGAGGATGCGGCGCATAGGACGGTTGCCCTTCGGGGAGCGGTGGCCGTGGCTCACGCCCGCGCTCTCGTCCTCGCCGGGGCAGGCGCCGACCCACGAGGAGAGCTCTGCGGGGGAAGGAAACGTCGCTGCCGTGACGCCGACTTCGGCAACGATTTGCTGCGCCGAATTCGCCCCCAGACCGGGCACTTCCGCCAGCCGCTCGACAGAGCCTTGGTGCGGGCGGAGCAGATCGGCCATCTCCTGGTCGAGCTGGCCCCTCTGCTTTTCGATGAGCTGCAATTCCTCCAGAGCCATCTTCAGGAGCCGGCGATAGACGGGATGGAGCTCCCGGCAGGCGCCGAGTGCGTCGCGCAACTGTTCCGGCGTGGCCCGCAAGCGGTAATCGGCCAGAGCGGCCAGGCTCGCCGCATCGGTTTCCCCATCGGCCAGCGCCTGCAGCATGCGCCGGGCGCTCGCGCCGAGCAGATCCGAGACCAGGCTGGACAACTTGAGGTGAGCCTCTTCCAGCAGAGCCTCCAGCCGGTTCTGCAACTGCACCCGGTTGCGCGTCGTCTGGTACCTTCGGCGCATCAGCGTCCGCCACAGACGCTGCTCGGGATCGGGCACGAAGCTCAGGACCAACTCCTGCGCTACCAGCCGCTTCACCAGGCGTTCGGCGTCGGCGAAATCGTTCTTGCGCCCCCGCGGCGCACGATTCGATTGCGCCTGTGCCAGATGCAGGGTTCCCGACATCGGACGGGCGCCCTCCCGCTTCTGGCAGACCGGCTTCCAGTACCGTTCCAGCGATCCCCAGACCGGCTTCCAATATTGCGCCGTCGATTCCATGACGACTTCCTCGACCTGTGGTTCGAGCAGCCACTCGGCCAGCCATCGCAGTTGCGCCGGGTTGCTGCCAAACGGGCGCCGCTCAAACGCGTACTCGCCGTCCACTTCGACGTCAGACACCACCACCGCCAGCATCCTTTTATGAACGTCAATTCCTGCTATTCTGTAAGGCATATGGTGCTCCTTCTGGCGGGAGCGGAGAGCGTGCCTCAAGTTGCTTCAAGCAGGGTCACAGGCTATCACCGCTCCCGCCGAGGGAGACAACGACGCCCAATTATTCGCTCAACACGCACGCTCCGGATCAGACATACCTACGGCCTCGACATCTCCAATGCGCCATCGACCTCGCCGCTCTCGGCCGCTACTATCTTAACTCGGAGCCATTTTCATAAGCTTTCGCGGGCCGAAGGCCCTAAAAGACATACATACAAACCAATGTATGCGCCACCCGCGCGGTGTGTAATATAAGGCAGCGGGTAGCCGAGACCTCGGTTGTGAGGTCTGCGGCTTTCTCCAGTGCATCGAAGAAACACGACAAGCCGCGGACCTACAGAACAGGTCCGCGCTACGGAATAAAAAGACCAAAAAAACACTTGACAAAGTTAAACGAGTAGTATACAGTTCCTCTTGAGTTATCAGTCCGGCGACTGGCTCGTACCACTCAGCGGTGGTCCGCCCCACTTCGAGTGATGCCTCAAAAGCTCGGTGTCCCCCCATCGAGACTGAAGGGCTTGAAGTACGATGCCGGAAGCAGCCTGGCAGCTCCGAACCATCGGCCTTGTTGAAGCGGTTGGCTTGCCCCTCCCAAGCGCAAACTGTGAGAACAGGGTGGATGGTTAATGAAAGCCGCGTTTGCCGATTCACTGCCCTAGACTTGCTGCTGTAGTGAACCAAGACTCACGGGATCGGGCAGAGTCGATTTCGGCCCGAGCAAGAATCCGTGGCTGCCTGCGGACAAGATGCCCGCGCTACAAGGCAATCCGGGGCTGCTCGGAATAACCTGATGCGTTTTAATTAGCGACGCGCGCCGAAAGCCGAATCCATAGTTCATCTCCCGCCCCTTTCGCCTTGCCACCCCGATTTCGCAACTCGACGCTCTCCCAATCCGCGGCTGCTTGCGAACGCGACACGGGCGGGCAGGGATGCCCGCGCTACAGGACAATCCGGGGCTGCTCCCGCGAGACGTAGCGCGGGCTTCCAGCCCGCAGGCGGCCAGGGATGGCCGCGCTACCAGGCAATCTGCGGCCGCTCGCGAATCCGCAATCGGGCA
>JBOGKI010000702.1:0-2371 GCA_050745605.1 Terriglobia bacterium
TAGCAGCACATCGGGATGACAAAAAACGAGTTTAGGGTCGTATTTCTTCGATCCGGCAGCGTACTTCCAAACCTCTTTGTCAATTATGAGATCGCCCAGCGGTTCCCAGGCGACAGGCTTTCGGAAGGCTCGGATCAGGCGAATGGCTTTGAGGTCCTGGTGTCCCTGGAGGGCTGTGACTATCAGCAGCGACCTGGTAAGGTTTAGTCGATGGGTGTAATCAGTGGGTTCAGCCATCAACGTTGGTTCTTACTGCCCCTCCGTAACCAGACGTACGCACACTTGCGAAGCTCATTCCGGCCATGCACATCCATTTGCTGGCTGCTATTTCCCTTGCCGCGAGGGAGAACCCAAATATGATCGACGGTAAGCCCAGCGTGGGACGCGAAATCCGAGAGTATCAAATCGACAGGAACTTCCTCGCCTGCATATTGAACGTCGTCATTTACCATAACGATGCGCCCGCCCGGGGCGAGAAGCCTGGCGAGCTCGTGAATCACGAAGTTCATCTCGTAGAAGTAGTTCTCGACCATGCCCGGAATATTATTGTTGTTGAGCTTACCGGCATCCCTTGCAGACCGGAGCAGCAGGAGAGCCTCCTGGAGAGCCTCTTGCTGACGGAAGGCCTCTCGTATCCATGCGTGGCGTTCTGCACGACCTCTCTTCTCGTAATCCGCCTCGATCTGTTGGCGCTTTGATCTGTTTTCAACTGTTGCGGAAAGCAATGCCTGCCTTAGCGTCTTGACTTGCTCCTCGGTATAACCCAGGTACGCGAGCTCAAGAGCATAAGTACGTGTATAATCGTAGCGGTTACAGTACGGGGGCGAGGTCAGCACTAGCTTAAACTGATTTCTCTCGAGGTCTGGTAGAACCGAAAGGCAGGACCCTTCAATCAGATGTATCTTGTCAGCGAAAGCGGCACCTCCCCTTTGGCTAATGTCCTTGAACATCAGTTCCAGTTTGGGGATCAGCGCCGGCCAGAATCTGGGGATTGTTCCCTTGTTGAACCGGGTTCCTGAGGATTTTCCCGATCTTGCATCCCACCGTAAGTATTGCCCATCCTTCCGCGTAAAGCTCACCTCCTCCAGCACAGAAAGGACGGCGAACCGAAATAACGACTGGACGTCGGGATCTCTGATGGTCTGAAGAAACTCGCTGCAGCAGAGAATGGCCTTTTCGGTCTCCGCAGGAAAGGCTTTTTCGGTGATCCGGAGGTGGGGGAACCGCAGGCGCGGGGCTGGGCAGGTCTCGCCGGAGAAAGCCCTCAACTCTCTGAGCCAACCCTCGAACGATGGAATGCTGACATGCTGAGCTCTAATCCTCGCAGAAATGGTAGCGACTCCGACAGGAAGTAGCTCGATCCCCGTCGCTTCCCAACCCGCCATCGTTGAGGTTGTGAGAGTGGTTCCAGCACCTGCGAAAGGATCAAGTACCTTTAGAGGTTTTCCGTTTGGCGCCGGATAGTTACGCAGGACGTGATGAGCGAATTCAGATGAGAATGCCTCTTTGTACTTGAACCACCTGTAAAATGGGGCCGTTTTACTGCCTTGAAACGAAACCAGAGTTCGGTTTAACTCAGGGTTGATTACTAGCTTAGGCCGATACTTAATGAAAAGGGAGTGGCGCTTCTGAGCTGACGCTGCGGCCACCGGCTTTGGAAGCCACAACTCGTCCACTGGGTCAAATCGAAGAGTACCCTGGTGCATTCGAAGCATTTCAGTTCCTTCTATACTACAGGTTGAACGCGCACTACAACCAAATACGGGGGGTATTGTGGCCGCCAAGGGTCCTTCGATGACCTTCCCATCCTGAAGTCCAAGCAACTCACTCTGTAAGGGCCGCATGAATGCGTCCTTGGCGCGGGGTGGCCTATTGAGGATTACAGAATATGACAGCGGAGATGTAGCCCAAGTTCGTCACGACACACCGGATTTTGATTATTTTTGGGTGCCCTGATTCACCAAGTTTTTTGTTTTCAGTGCGGCATCTCTCGAAAGTCTATGTAGTGTAGACCAACCCTCTTGCGGTGGGTCGTGCCGCATGACACCATCGAGGCGATGTTTTTGCGACCGAATTATCGGCACAAGGACGGCAAAGATCATACCTACTGGTCGCTGGTGGAAATGGTGCGCACCCCCGACGGTCCGCGGCAGCGCACGGTGTGTTATCTGGGCGAGTTGAATCACTCGGCGCAGGCGCGCTGGCTGAAGGCCATCGAAGTCTTCAACGAGCAGGGCGAGCGCCGGCAGTTGAAGTTGTTTCCTTCCGACGTCGAGGTGCCGGAGAACGATTCCGAAGTGGCTCGCGTGCGCGTGAACCAAGTTCGCTTCGAGCGAGTACGGCACTTTGGGAATTGTTTTCTGGGTCTGGA
>JBOGKI010000703.1:0-2370 GCA_050745605.1 Terriglobia bacterium
CTCCTCCGCCATGCGTTCCATCAGCTTCCGCATCAACTCGGCAAGCTTGGAATTGCGATAATCTTCGGGGTGCTCCATCATCTGCTGCGCGAGTTGCGGAGGAATCATGCCGCGCTCCTGCATAGCCTCCAGCAGCGCCCGCTCCAGCTCCTCCATCGTCCGCTCGGGGTCCATCTCATAAAAGTTGGAGAACTGGTTGTAGAACCCGCTGTCCAGCAGATAGTCCTGAAGAATCTGCATGAGGTCTTCTGCGGTGAGGTCTTCGAAAGGGTCGCCAATATACTTGGTGTAGTTGATGTATTTCATGCGAAACCAGACTTAAAAGAGCCGTCAGCGATCAGCTTGTCAGTCCTCTGTACTGGCTGAAAGCTAATCGCTAAATGCTGACCGCTTCGGTTCAGTTATACGACCGCCGCCTGGCAGGGCCGGTGGGGCCGGGTCCGGGCTCTTCGGGTGGCGGTTCGACCCGTCGCACCTCGGCGTAGTATCCCAATTCCTCATTCCGGCTGATCTTCTTCTGCGCGTACAGGCCTTCCAGCACAAATTCGGCGCCCGCCACCTGCACGGCGCGATCATCCTTGGTCTTAACGCCCAGAGGTTCCAGGGCGTCGAGCAGCCCTTGAATCTTCCTGAACTGCGAAAAGATTTCATCCACCGGCGCGGCTTCCGCCAGTTTCAGGTTGCCGCCGAGCTCGAACCACTTGACAACGGCGTGCAGGGGAACATTGTCAAAATATTTGCGGAAGATTCGCGCCGTGGCGGTGCGGATCACCTCGCGCGCCACCACGTCCGCTCCGCGCATCTCGCCCTCGTACTCCAGCTCGATCTTGCCGGTCACCGAGGGCAGCGAGGCATAAATGTCAGAAAGCCGGGGCGCAATGGTCGATTCGCGGTTCAGCAGCGTCCGCCGCTCGGCGTTGGAGACAACGTTTTCAAGCGTGGTGATGGGCAGACGTTGGCTCACGCCGCTGCGTTTGTCGACTTTCTTCTCCTGGCGCGCTTCGAAGGCGATGCTTTCAATCACCTCGCGAACGAACTGCGAAATCACCAGCCGCCGGCGGCCGTTGCGCTCCGTCCATGCCTCTTGCGCCGTAATTTCCATGCCGTGCTCAAGGGTCTGGGGATAGTGGGTGCGGATTTCCGAGCCGATGCGGTCCTTGAGCGGCGTAATGATCTTGCCCCGCGCCGTGTAATCCTCGGGATTGGCGGTAAACGCCAGCGCCACGTCCAGCGGCAGCCGCACGGGATAGCCTTTGATCTGCACATCCCCTTCCTGCATGATGTTGAATAGGCCCACCTGGATTTTTCCGGCCAGATCGGGCAGCTCATTCACCGCAAAAATGGCGCGATTGGCGCGAGGCAGCAGGCCGTAATGGATGGTGAGTTCGCTCGAAAGCGTGTGGCCGCCGCGCGCCGCCTTGATGGGATCGAGATCGCCGATCATGTCCGCAATGGTCACGTCCGGCGTCGCCAGTTTTTCGACGTAACGCATCTCACGGGGCAGGTATTCAATCTGCGTCGCGTCGCCACACTCCTTGATCATCTCGTGGCACGCCCGGCAGATGGGCTTCAGCGGATCGTCATGAATCTCGCACCCGGAAACCACCGGAATTTCCTTGTCGAGCAGGCCCACCAGGTCACGCAGGATGCGGCTCTTGGCCTGGCCCCGCAGCCCCAGCAGGATGAAGTTGTGCCGGGAAAGAATGGCGTTCTCAATCTGGGGGATCACCGTGTCATCAAAGCCGATGATGCCGGGAAAAACCGGCTCGCCGGATTCGAGCTTGGCGATCAGGTTGGTCCGCATCTCATCTTTCACGCTAACGCTGCGGTAGTTGCTCTTTTTCAGCTCTCCGAGAGTTCTTGCCTTGGTCATGCGTTCATTATAAGTCCCAGGTGAAGTGAACTCAATGAAGGATTCCCCATGCGCTGGTGGCACGGCCCAAGGACTGTTGAATCGTCGGGAAGGATGGCGTGGTGCGGCGTGTGCCGACGACGGCGCTGGAGGCTCCGATCACTGAAAATCCAAGTGAGCAGTTAGCCATAAATATGGCGAACTGGCAGGGTGAGAACCACCGTGCACAAATCTTGGTCGGGGCGCCCGGATTCGAACCGGGGACCTCTTGCGCCCAAGGCAAGCGCGCTACCAGGCTGCGCCACGCCCCGTTCGTTGGGCTATCCCACATTTTGCCAACGTTGGCCGGCAGTGTCCAGGAAGAAACGGGACTTTCACATGTTGGCAACGCGGCGTCTGGGCGCGCTAGCACGGCAAGCGCGCAGCGACGATAGAAAAAAGGGTAGTGGTGCAGTTTGCTGTAGCGGCGCTCTATGAGCGCCGAAAACGATGTGGAATCAACAGCGGCGGTCACAGAC
>JBOGKI010000704.1:0-2360 GCA_050745605.1 Terriglobia bacterium
CCTAAGACCCTGCCCGGCTGAAGCCGGCCTCTACGTGACGCGAGATCCTGGATTTGAACCGTGAGCCTGTCGGGTTGCACGGAACGTAGCGGCGCCCTTCAGGGCGGCACGGTAGGGTTTGTGACCATAATCGGCAATCCTCAACGGGAGCATCAGTGCCGACTTCGCGGTCCTGCCAGGCCAGGCTTGCCACTCACTCCAACGCCGGTCAGCGGCACGTTCTGCGGGCTGCCGGGCGCGTTGTCAGCGAGGGTCACGTCCGCGTTCAGTGTGCCCGCCCCGGTGGGCGCAAAGACCACGGTGATCGCGCAATAATCGTTGGGCCCGAGAGTGTTGGGGCTGAGCGGGCAACTGTTCGCCTGGGTGAAGTCGCCGGCATTCAGCCCGGTTAGCGTAATGCCGGTGATCGAGAGTGGCAGTACACCGCCGTTAGTGAGCGTGACGGTTTGCGGGAAGTTCGGAGCTTGAACTCCCTGCGGAGCGAAGGTCAAGCTGGTTGGGGCGAGGACGATGAAGGGCGTGGTGGGAGTGATAATCTTGAGCACGAAAACGGCGTAGCCGAACCCGTCGCCACAACCGCCGCTGCAGGCGCCCGGAATTTGGTTCACCCGAGGAAAGTCGGCCGAGTTGGTGAGGCCCGTCAGATAGACGTTACCTGCAGCGTCCACAGCGACGCCGGTCCCCGCGTCGCCACCGGCCCCGCTGCTGCCACTCCCGCCAATTAAGCTGGAGTTATTCAGGGCGCTACCTGCGGCATTGATTTCGGTCACGAAAGCGCTGCTTGTAAACCTCGCGCCGCAAGTCCCATTACAGGCACCCGGAACCTGCTTCACCCGCGGAAAGTCGTGAGAAAAGCTCTCGCCCGTCAAGTAGGCATTGCCCGATCCGTCTACGGCAATGGCATAGCCGCGATCCCCAAAGTCATTGGGACCGCCGCTGCCTCCAATCAAGCTGGAGTAGACCAAGGCGCTGCCCGCGGCATTAACCTTGGTCGCGAAGATGACCGGGTTCTTGTTACTCCCGCAAGTCCCGTTGCAGGCACCCGGAATCTGGTTCACGATCGGGAAGTCGGTCGACGTGGTTTCTCCCGTCAGATAGGCATTGCCCGATCCGTCCACGGCGATGCCATAGCCGAAATCCCCAATGGAATAGCGTGTGCCGCCGCCCCCAACATAGCTTGAGTAGACTAGCGCGCTGCCCGCAGCATTGATCTTGGTCACGAAAGCGTCGCCCTTCCCACTCGCCGTGCCGCATGTGCCGTTGCAGGCGCCCGGGATCTGGTGCACGCGCGGGAAGTCTGTCGATCCCGTGGAGCCCGTCAGATAGGCATTGCCCGATCCGTCCAACGCGACGCCGTATCCGATATCATTGTTGCTGCCGCCAACCCGGCTGGAGTAGAGCAGGGCGCTGCCCGCCGCATTCATCTTGGTCACGAAGACGTTCCCAGCCACCGTGCCACATAATCCGTTGCAAGCACCCGGAATCTGGTTCACGATCGGGAAGTCAGGCGAATCGCTGGTACCAGTCAAATAGGCATTCGCCAAGCCGTCCACGGCGATACTGTAGGCTGCATCTCCCGTAGGGACGCCGTTAGGTGGATAGCCACTACCGCCGATGTAACTCGAATAAACCAGGGCATTGCCAGCAGCGCTGATCTTGGTTACAAAGGCATTCTCGATGGGATAACCAGTACCGCACTTCCCGTTGCAGGCGCCCGGGATTTGATGTACGCGCGGGAAGTCGGTCGATTGTGTGACGCCCGTCAGGTAAGCGCTGCCAGAGCCGTCCACTGCGATGCCCGCCGCGCCTTGGAGGCTGCTGCCGCCGATCAGGCTGGAGTAAACGAGCGCGTTGCCCGCAGCGTTTATCTTGGTCACGAAGACCGCTGACCCACCACATTCCTGGCAGGCACCGGGGATCTTGTTCACCTGCGGAAAGTCATCCCAAGCTCGGCCCGTCAGGAATACGTCGCCCAGGCCGTCCACGGCGACGCCGGCCCCAACGGAACCGCCGTCGCCCCCTATCAAGCTGGAATACATGAGCACCGGGTCAATGATGAGCGGCTGGCGGCGATCATAGGAGGCAACCTCGAAGCCCACCTGGTTATTTCCTCTCAGCACATAGCGGCCATCCAGGTATTTTCGATTTTGGATTGCGGATTTTGGATTACCAGCGGAAGCGGCCGCAACGCCCGTAGACAACGACGCCGGCCCAGCCGCGACGCATGGTTGAGCGGGTCCGTAGAGGCCGGCTTTAGCCGGGCACGGGTTTTGCTTTTCAATTGCCGGGCTGAAGCCCGCCGCTACCTCTGTAGCGGCGCTGTCCTCAGCGCCGGTCGCCGGTGAGAGCCTGCCCTGAGC
>JBOGKI010000705.1:0-2358 GCA_050745605.1 Terriglobia bacterium
TGATGAAACGGCTGCCCGAAACGGAAACCGGAACAACCGGCGCGCCGGACTTCACCGCCATCAAAAAAGCTCCCTTCTTGAACCGTTGCAGCCGGCCGCCCGGACTGCGCGTCCCTTCCGGAAAAATCAGGAACGAATGGCCGCGCCGGAGGGAGCGCACGGCCTGCTCCACGGCCTCCATGGCGCGCTCGCGGTTCTTACGGTCTACTGGCACAAAGCCGCGCAACCTCACGGCGGCGCCGAGTACCGGCACGCGGAAGAACTCCTTCTTCGCCATCACCAGAACCGGCGGCAAGTTGACGAAGACGGCGGGCGGGTCCGAATTGCTCTGATGATTCGCCATGAAAACCAAGGCTCGCCCGGCGGGGATCTTCTCCTTGCCTCTCACTTCCATCCTCACCCCCGCCAGCCACAACGCCATGCGCGCTCCGAGCAAACCCACCCGGTAAAGCGCATCGGTTCTCCTGCTGATCAAGGAGTAGAGCAGGAACGGTCCGCCCACCAGGAAAATGTAAGCGAACGTCAGGATAAACGTCAGAGCGGTGCGGATCATGGCGAAACTGTTGCTGCGGCCGCTGCGGTCTTGCCCGTCAGCCAACCTTCACGAATGGACATCTGCGCGGGCGAGGCATTCGGCGTCTCTTCAATCCCGTAGGTGGTCTCGGGAATGGAGCCCAGCCGGTATTTCACGTCAAAGGTCCGGCCGCCGCGCCGAACCCTGAACTTAACGCGATGTTCCGGCAGAACGCCGGCTACATATTGTGGCAACGCCACCAAGCTCCGGCCATCGATCTTCAGAAGAATATCGCCCGCCGCGAGGCCAACGTTCGCGGCCGCGCCGTTCGCGTCAACCGATGCAATGCGGATCAATCCATCCGAAGCCCGCTCAGCGCGAAAGCCGAAATCCGGACGCGCCCCCGCCTGCTGTTCCAATTTCAACCCGGCATAACTCAAATAGGTTTGGTAATCGAGCGCCGCGGTCCCATCCACGTCAACGCGGAAGAACTGGCTCACCCAGGCGGGCGAGCCGGAAAGCGAAGTAATGATGGATTCAAGATCCGCATCCGTGAAGAAGCGTCCGCGCTTGGCAAAATCCACATTGAGCTCGCGCATCACATCGTCCAGGCTGTGGTGATTGCCGCTGGCATGGCGAATGCCGAGGTCAAGCAGGAAGCCCAGCAGCTCGCCTTTGTTGTAATAGGAAATGCTGCGCTCCGGCCGGAAATAGTCCGGATATTTCTCGAGCCAAGCCTCCATGCCGGAAAGCTCGACGCTTTGAAAGAGCCGCGCCGGCCGGCTCTGGAGTTCCTGAATTTGCCGCGCCACTTCCTTGTAAAAATCCTGAGGAGAAATCAGATGCGCCCGCTCCAGTGACAGCTCTCCGTAAGTACTCGTCAGACCTTCGGAGAACCACAGGTCGCGCGTGTCGTTGCCGTGAACGTAGTCCACCGGCTCAAGGCCGTGCGGTCGGATGCGCTTGACGTTCCACAGATGGAAAAACTCATGAGCGATGGTGCTTTCGAGGCCCACCCAATGCGTCTTGATTCGCGCCGCCGGAAAGCCGATGGCCGTCCCATCGGCGTGCTCCATGCCGCCTCCGCCGCGAGGCAAAAAATGAAAGATGAAGGTGTATTGCTTGAAGGGAACGTCTCGCATCAGGGTCGTCTCGGCCGCCGTGATCTGCTCGATCGAGTCGAGCAGCCGCTTCGGCGAATAGTTTTCAGGGTTGCCGCGGACGATCACGCGGAACGCCGTCGGGCCTTGACGGTATTCATAGGATTGGAACTCTCCCGCTTCCACCGGACTGTCCACCAGCATGTCGTAATTGGCCGCTCGGATTTCGCTGGCTTCCGGACCCACCGGCAACAGCGTCGCCATCTTCCAACCCTCGGGAATCAGGATGTGGACATCGACCGGGCGGGAGCGGTGGTCAGGAAGATAGAAGAGCAGGTCTGCGAGGTTTAGAAAAGCGTGCTGCTCGATAAGCTCGCTTGAAAAAATGCTCGCCTGGTTGGAATAAACTGAATAGCCGAGGGTGAGCGGCTCGCAGGGCTTCGCTGGCGTCCGCCACGTGTCCAGGTCAACCGCCACCAGGCTCAGAGGCTCGCCCCCGCACTTCGCCTGAAGCTGCTGCACATCGCTGACAAAATCACGAATCTGATAGAGCGCGTTCCAGGCAGGAAATTGCAAGCGCGTTCCGGGCGCCGCGTCAGCCACCGTCATGGTGACGCCCACCAAGTGCGAGGCCGGGCTGCGCAAATCGATCTGGTATTCGAGCGGGCTTGAGAGCTTGTGCGGCAGCTTCGACTCGCGCGCTGTAGCGGCGGTGTCCTCACCGCCGGCTTTGATGACCCGTAC
>JBOGKI010000706.1:0-2357 GCA_050745605.1 Terriglobia bacterium
TCCGGCTTTCGAAAGCAAGATGCGAGAAGGGCTTCTGGTGTATCAAGCAGTGGCCCTGCAAAATCAGCAAGCCGCACCGGGCGAACCCTCCTTGAAGGTGATCACTGTTTCTGTGGATGAAAAGCCCGGCGTGCAGGCGATCGCCAATACGGCGCCGGACTTGCCTCCCGTGCCGGGAAAGCATGCTGCCGTTGCACGCGACCATGAATACAAACGATTGGGCACGTGCTCCATTCTGGCGGCGCTGGATCTGCATACGGGCCACGTAACCGGCCGGGTCGAGCGCCGCCATCGCAGCCGGGAGTTGATCGCCTTGCTTAGAGACTTGGACGCTTACTACCCCGAGGATTGTACCCTGCGGCTCATCCTCGACAATCATTCGGCACACCTGTCCAAAGAAACCCAGGCCTATCTGGCAACGCGACCGAACCGTTTCAAATATGTACTCACCCCCACCCACGGTTCTTGGCTCAACATCGTGGAGACGCTCTTCGGCAAAATGACGCGCACCTTCTTGCGACACATCCGGGTCCAGTCCTGGGAGGAACTCCGCGACCGCATTCTCAAAGGGATCGCAGAAATCAACGCCTGCCCGGTGGTTCACCGTTGGAAGAAATTCGAGGCGCTCACGGCGCTCACTGAATAACATGGGTATGTTTCGTTGAAACGATATACTAGTTCTAACACAGGGTCGATTCTATCGCCTTGAACCCAAATTTAGGTCGTAGTGCAGTTTGCTGTGGCGGCTCTATACTGCTAGTCCGCAATTTCTTGTCACGCCGCGGAGATTTTCAGGCTGCGCTTGTTGTTAAACGACTGATCGACGCCTGTCGGGCGGCGCATTCTAGAGCCCCTGACCCGGCTCCGGCCCGGCCGCGCCAGAAGGCATTCTAACGGAAAGCGCTGCATCCCCCTCACCAACGCTTCGCTTCGTCAATTGTCGTTATCATTGGTTTCATTTCGCTTCGACATTCTAAACTCAGGAACATTCTGTGGCAAATGATTTGAGAATCGAAGGGAGAAGCCGACCCCGCCATTTGCTACCTCGGGCAATCTGGGGAGGCTGTGGCAGGTTCTGTCGTGTGAGAACCGGGAGGTCGCAATGGAAGAGTCGAGTCCCGTTTCCGGCGTTTCGGCCATAGGACCAAAGCAACCTTTTCATGTCGAAGAGAAACAATCTCAGCCCGGTCTGCATTTTTTGCTTGACAGACGGAACGCCACGTGTAAATTTATTGACGTATTTTCCCCTTATAATTTGTTGTTTAGGCTTTCATTTGCTTTGCGTATCGGTGCCGGGGCAGCGCACCGAACTCACGTTCATTTGGGCTGGCGCTGTATCTGAGGTTCTGTAGCGTTCTTCGTCATGGAGTTGGGGAATCTGGGGGAGGAGACGATGCGAAGGCTTGTCGCCACGATATTCCTTATTTCCGGGCTACTGATCCCCGTTGCGGCGTTGGCTCAGGGAGCGCTTGGCGCCATCACCGGGTCGGTGGTCGATCCGAGCGGCGCATCCATCGCGGGCGCCCTCATCACCATTACTTCAACCCAGACGGGCGTTGCGACCACGGCCAAGACCTCGAGCGCCGGTTACTACCGCGTTCCGGTTCCGGTTGGGAACTACCGGGTGGAGGCGACGCAGCAAGGATTCCAAACCGCCGTCGTCGATCACGTGGTGGTGAGCGTGGCCCAGGTGGTGACGGCGAACATCAGCTTGCAGGTGGGCAGCACCAAGCAGACCGTCACCGTGACGGGACAATCCTCCCTGTTGACTCCCAATACGGCAGAAGTCGGCGCCAGCATCACGCCGGAGGAATTCCAAGCGTTGCCCATTGAAGTGGACGATGGAGGGCGCGATATCGAGACTTTTATTTTTTCGAGCCTTCCCGGGGCGGTGGGTAATTCTTATCAAGGTTCGATTAACGGGGGACAGCAGTTTAGCGCGGGAATCGTGATCGATGGGGTTGCCGTTGCCCGTTACGACATGAACGGCGGGGCTCTGGCCGAGTTCATGCCCACGGCGGATTCGATCGGCGAGTTCAAGGTGCAGGAAGCGAATTATTCCGCGGAGTTCGACAATACCGGTGGCGGCATCATGAACTTCGCCATGAAGTCGGGCACGAACCAGTTTCATGGCAGCCTCTTTGAGTACCTTCAAAACCCGATCTTTAACGCGGCGGGCCTGCTCAACAACGCCTTCGGCACCCCCAAAGACAACACCCGGCAGAACGATTTCGGCGGGGCTTTTGGCGGTCCCATCAAGAAGGATCGCACCTTCTTTTTTGCAACCTATGAGGGAAACCGGTTCCGGAATTTCGCCTTCGGCAGTACCCGGACTTTGCCGACCCCCGCCATGAAGC
>JBOGKI010000707.1:0-2346 GCA_050745605.1 Terriglobia bacterium
GTACCGTGTTCTCCTTGGGTGCGCTGATCGTCTCGATATTCGCATTTTACAGATCCAAATAGGAATGATCCAGACGGCTGCAACTCAACGCACTGCGCCAAAGAATCTTCCCGGTGAGAAAGAGGCCACACCTCGGGTGACGAACCGACCGACCTTGCCAACACAGCTTTTGCAGAATTCTCACTAAAATTCCACCCCGATTTCATCCGATTCGGACTAAGCTAGCAGATTGCATTTGCGGCAGGAGGAGGGTGCTGCTAGCGGCGGCGCGTACTGTCAACCATTCGACGAATGCAGTGCTATTGGGTCAAGATGGGTGGCGGGCTGCTCAGCTTCCGGGCGGAAAGAGTACGTGCCATGGGGTCCGGACGTCCAAAATCTTCATGAGGAGGAATGATCTGTGTCGGATCTTAAATTAGATCGCCGGGACTTTTTAAAGGTGGGTGGCGCCTCCGCGCTGAGCGCGCCAATTCTAGGAGCGACAGGATTGGAGGCTGCATCTCCTGCAGGCTCGCCCGGCGCCCAGGATGCCGCGTCGCCAAGCCAGGCAAGCGCAAAGAAGTTTCCCCAGCTCGCCATTATCACGCCCTACTCGCCGCAGAATCTGGCTTTCGCGGCATCAGCCCAGTATCAGGGAGTGGTGGTGCCGCTCGCGGATGACTTCAATCCCAAGATCAGCGACTCCGCCATTGACAAAATTCTGGAAGCCGCCCGCAACGCCAACGTGCGCATCATCAGCATTGAGTGCATGTGGGGGTTCAATCACATTGATGCCGATCCCGCCAAGCGGCGTGAAGCGCAGGAGGGATTCATCCGCTGCCTGGAGTTCGGCCATCGGCTGGGCTGCAAGTTTGTTGGCACGTTCAGCGGCGGCATGCCGGGCGCGAGCGAAGACGACCAGGCCAAAGCTCTAGCCGACGTAGTGAACGAGAAATACATGCCCGTGCTCGAAAAGCTGGACCTGGGCACCGGATGGGAGAACTTTCCGACGGAAACCAACTTCGCAATCACTCCGGGAATCTGGAAGAAAGTGTTTGACCGGGTTCCGAGCCACCGGCTGGGACTGGAGTTTGATCCGTCGCACCTGGTGCGGCAATACGTCGATCCCATCAAGGCTGCCTGGGATTTCAGGGACCGCATGCTGGCCGTGCATCTCAAGGACACGGAGATCATTCAACCGGTGTTGCAGCAGGTGGGCATCCTCGGCAAAGGCTGGTGGCGCTACCGCATTCCGGGGCAGGGCTTGATTGACTGGCCGGCGTTCTTCACCTGCCTGCTGCAGGTCGGCTTCAACGGCGGCATGGCCGTGGAGCACGAAGATGAATTCTGGGATCAGCCCCACACTCCTCAAGTTCCGGAGCAGTGTCAGGCTCGCAAAGACGGCTTCATTGAAGCTTCGCGATTCCTCCGCATGTACATGCCCGGGCGGATGGCGTAGCCGCGCCTCTGCGGCCCAAGAGGGGCTGATGTAACCGGAAAAAACGGTAATCCCAGTGCGGCTTAGCCGCCGGGTTTGGATATGAATGTGACAGATAGCCGTGCGCGCGATCGCGCCAGGCGCTTCGCCATGTTTGCCTGGCTGGACCTGGCATACAACGTCGGCGTGATTCTGTGGGGCGCGGTGGTCCGCGCCACCGGCTCCGGCGCGGGGTGTGGCGACCATTGGCCGCTCTGCCAGGGCGTAGTTATTCCCCACGCCGCGCAGATCTCGACCGTCATCGAGTTCGCGCACCGCGCTACCAGCGGCATTGCCGTGGCGCTGGTGGTGGCTCTGGTGTTGTTCGCGTTCCGGGGATTTTCGATGGGACATCCGGCCCGCCGTTACGCCTCCGCCGCCCTGTTTTTCACGTTGACGGAGGGATTGCTGGGCGCGGCCCTGGTGCTCTTCGGGGATGTCGGGCACAATGCCTCGATGTCCCGCGTCTTTGTCCTTTCTCTTCATTTGGTGAACACATTCCTGTTGCTCGCTTCGCTGGCCCTTACCGCTAAATCCGCCAGCGAAACTGCGGGGGCCGGGCCATTCCAGGCTTTGGACAGACACGCTGCCCCGCCTCAAGCTCACAGTCTCGGGCGCTGTGTTGCGTACGGAGCCGGGCTGATCGGGGCGCTGGCCATTGCCGTCACCGGCACCATCGCGGCGCTCAGCGACGCTCTTTTCCCTGCGGCTTCCCTGGCGCAAGGCCTTCAGATGGACTTTTCGAAGGCATCGAACCCCATCCTGCGGCTGCGCATCATCCACCCGGCCATTGCGGTGATTGTCGGATGCTTTCTGATGATTCTGGCCGTCCATGCACTGGGCACTCCGTCGCGGGCTGCGGCAAAGCGCCTGGCTCGTTATCTTCTTGG
>JBOGKI010000708.1:0-2346 GCA_050745605.1 Terriglobia bacterium
CTCCAAACACAGTTCATACAGGTCACTGAAGAGGCGTTTGGCGCGCACATCCTTGAGGTTCAAATCTGCATAAAGGAGATCCTTCCCGAGATGAAAATCAGAGATGACTTGGCTCTGTTGACATCCTCGCTACAACCAAGAGAATTCGCAATCGCAAGTTCATCAGAATCGGTGTTTGCTGTGGAGGCAGGAGGTGCGATGGCCGAAGTTGGACTCCTGCCTTTTGCCCGCATCGCTCTGCAAGTCTCTCGGGCGGTGCTTCCGCGCTACCGCAGCCGCTTCAGCAAACACCAATTTACGCAGCCGCAGTTGCTGGCCATTCTTTGCCTGATGCGCTACGAAGACTGGACCTTTCGCGAAGCCGAGGTGCGGCTCGGCGAACATCGCGAATTGCGTCAGAGCCTTGGGCTTACCAGCGTGCCCGATTTCACGACGCTGTACCGTTTCTTGCAGCGCCTCGACGATCAGACCATCGACCGTGCCGTTGGGGAAACGGTACGCCGGTTGCGCGGTTCGCTGCGCCGAGGGCGGAAGCGGGCGCGCGTTGCGGTCGACGCCACCGGTTTGGCGCAAGGGGCGGTGAGCACGTTCTTTGTGCGCAGGATGCACCATCACGGGCAAAAGCCGCTGCCCTGGCGGCATTGGCTGAAGTGGGTAGTGGTGGTGGATTTGGATCAGAAGTTCCTGCTGTCGCAGATCGCGCGGCGCGGTCCCTGGAACGACTGTGCGAATTTGCCCGCGGTCGTCGAAACGGCTTCCCAACAAACACGCATCGGCCTGGTGCTGGCCGACGCCGAGTTCGACAGCGAGAGAAATCACACCTACATTCGGAAGAAACTTGGAGCGCAAAGTGTGATCCCAGCCAAACGTGGAAAGAAAACTTGGCGCGTGCGCGGCGTGCGTGCCGAAATGCGGCGTGCGTTTCCGTCCCGGCTCTACCGACATCGATCTCTGATCGAGAGCGTATTCTCTTCGGTCAAACGCAAGCTCTCGGCGCGTGCACCGGGACGCAGTTTGCGCATGCAGATGCGCCAAGCCCTGTTGCTCGGACTGAGTTTCAATCTGTATCGCCTGAGGCATCGCCACCTTTTCTTGAGTTATTGAGGATGTCAACAGAGCCAGATGACTTCTGAATTCGAGGCGGCGCCAATTTGACTCTTGAGCTGATGAAAGTGCAACAACAGAAACGAGAATTCGGTCTCAAGCGCATTCTCAGTGGGATTTTCGTAAAAAGCTCGAAGAAAGGGATTGCTCTCGAAGTTCTCCAACAATAGCGTGCTGTTCCGGTGGAGTGCCAGACCCTTGGCCACAGTGGATTTGCCTGCGCCAAAGCAACCCTCGATCGCGATCAACATAACTGTCACCCAAAAAGGCACATCCTCGGGACTAGATCAGTCCAGCAGTCCTCAGGACCGCTCCGGACTGTGGACGGTGCCTACTGATTTCGCGATCGAAGGTATCTCCAAATGCACTTCCCGCGAGCTCCGTCTTTTTGAAAGCCGCCTCGACATTCGCCGCTAGGGAAAGGCAATCGTCCCCTGCGAGGACTGGATGACGCACCCGACGAGGGAATTCGTCGTATGTTCGCCCGTCAAGCTTTCTGCCTGAGGCGGCCTTGCGAACTCCACCCCACTGTTTGAAGAAAAATGGGACTCTAGCCCGCCGGCATTGGTCCCTCACAGATACTACCCACTCTCTTTTCATGGGCCTAGCGCCTGGACCACTCTCCCCGCCCACAATGACCCAGCCGACTCCGCCCAAGTTCAGCTTCCCGACGTCTTCCAGCAACGGCTCGACCGACAGAAATCGAACTGCCGCATCCGCATTTTGTAAATCTTCGATACGTGGAAGACCGTACTTTCGATCTTCGACACTCACTCCCCACCAAATATGAGGCTGTTTAGCCGCAAAACTCAGAGTCGAATTCAGAAGCTTTCGGAGGCGCTCTGATCGCTTAGTGAGAACTTGGTAGGTATGCCATTTTGCTGCCACCATGACTCTAGCTACTGCACTAATGTAGTCTTCCGGCACCGCGTCATGGAATAAGTCGCTCATTGAATTCACGAAAATCATCTTCGGAGTGCGCCACCGCAAAGGTTCCCCAAGTTTCTCAGGCACTACACGGAGATCGAACCCCTGCTCATAAGGATGGCCTTTGACACCCCGAAAACGTTCCGCGAAGGTCTCGGCATAGCAATGTTTGCACCCGGGGCTGATCTTCGTGCAGCCCCTCACCGGGTTCCAGGTCGCGTCCGTCCATTCAATAGCCGAATCTAGAGACATCATTGGCTCCCATCTTGACGATACTTCCTGAAGATATCGAATACTATCCGCTCTGCTGTATCG
>JBOGKI010000709.1:0-2332 GCA_050745605.1 Terriglobia bacterium
GTAATAGACCGCCGCTACAGAAGCAGTTATCACACAGACTCTAAAGCCCGCAAGCCGGACCGGAATTCTACGGAGGGGTTCAAACCCCGCCCTTCCGGCCGCCGTAAATAATCACCCGAATGAATACCATTAAGCACTTGCGGAGGAATCTTGCGCTCAATAGGGTCCAGGCATCCTCCCGCCACCGATCAAGGAGGATAGATCATGGGCAAATTGGCAATCAGCGGAGGCAAGCCCGTTCGTGGGAAACCGTTCCCGGCGTGGCCCATTTTCGGCCAAGAAGAGGAGCGCGCCCTCCGCACCGTCCTCCGCAGCCGGAACTGGGGCGGGTTCCCATTTCCCAACCGCCATGCCGAATCGTTCGGGAAGAAATTCGCCGCCATGCAGGGCGCGAAGTACGGCCTGGCGGTGGCCAACGGTACGATTGCCATTGAAATCGCGCTGCAAGCGGCAGGTATTCAACCGGGCGATGAAGTGATTGTTCCAGCCTACACCTGGGAAGGAACGGTTGCGCCCATCCTGCGCTTGAACGCGGTTCCGGTCTTCGTGGATGTCGATCCGGACACCTATTGCATTGATACAGAACGTATTGAGGAAGTGATTTCTCCGCGCAGCCGCGCCATTCTTCCCGTCCACCTGGCCATGCGCTTCGCGGACATGGATGCAATTGGCCATATCGCCCGCGCCCACAAGTTGTTGGTCATCGAGGATTGCGCTCACGCCCACGGCGGCCGCTGGAAAAAGAAGGGTGCGGGCGCCAGCGGAGACGCCGGCGCGTTCAGTTTCCAATCGAGCAAGCTCCTGACCGCGGGCGAAGGCGGCGCTGTCATCACCAACAGCCTTGAAGTTTACGAACGCGCGCAGAGCTATACGAATTGTGGCCGTGCCAGCCTTACGGATCGCTTTCGCCATCGCCTGGTCGGTTTCAATTACCGCATGACGGAATTCCAGGCCGCGATCCTCGAAGCTCAATTGAAGCGTCTGCCGAAGCAACAGGAAATGCGCGCCGCCAATATGGAATTCTTCGAGCGGAGCATCGCCGGCCTCCCTTGCGTCGCGCTGCTCCGTAAGGATCCTCGCATCACCGCGGCCGTCGCTTATCAATACGTTTTCAAGTTTCTGCCCGAAGCTGCCAAGGGCGTGGACCGGGCGGCTTTCCTGGGCGCTCTCGAGATGGAAGGAGTACCCTGCGACGGGCTGTTCTATGAGCCGGTCTATCGCAGCCCGCTTTTTCCTGCAGACCCTACGGCCTTTCCGGTCCTGGAGTGGGGGCGCAAGAAGCCCATCGACTTGCGTCGCCAATATCACTGCCCAGTTTCCGAGCGCGCCGCATACCAGGAATCGGTCTGGCTCCCGCATCATATCTTCCTTGGCTCGAGAAGAGACACTCAGGACATTGCGAATGCCGTCGTCAAAGTCTGCGAAAACCTGATCGAGCTTAAGGGAATTCGTCACGCCGCCATCCGTTTGAAGACCATGAACCGTGCCGAGCGGCCGCGAGTCGAGCGGCGCCAATACTAACCCCATCTTTGCAGTTGAGAGGGTAAGAGTTGGGCGAGGAGCGGCCCATGGGTCTCGAAGAAGCACTGCCGAATTCACCGGTGCCCCAGTTGCGTGAGTGCGAGCTGAGACCCGTCACTTCGCGCTCCAAAGGCTAACGGGGCTTCGCCCCAGCCCGACGAGCATGTATAAATATTCAAAACGCGTGCATAAAAACTTGACTCATTTAGATCAAGTTTCACACTTCGAGATCGTAGCTTGAGTGCCGGTTTACGGGCTGAGATTCAGGCTACAGATGGGCGCGCCCGGGTTAGGCGGATAGCCACAGTCAGGGCGTAAGGAGGAAACGCCCACGGCCAACCTGAAACGATTGACCGGAGCCAACCCGTTTTCCCAATTTAAGGGTGGCGGACCTGAAAGACGCCGGTCGGCGCTACCGGCTGGCCCTGCCCTCAAAAGCCCTTGACTCCGGCCACGGACAGGGGTATTGTTATTTGGTACCCCCCTCGCCTGTCGGAATCCACTGGGACATCTATCGCCATGCTGAAACCTGCGCCTGCCGCCGCCCATTTTGATGGTTCAATGGCTTCAGCCGGGACCGCCGACCGGCGCGGCTTGATGCTCCCCATGACTGTGATCGACCGGCAGCCGGTAGCGCCGACCCGCGCCTTTCGGGTCTGCGGTCTCTCACCGCGCCCGGCGCAGACCGCCCGGACGAGGCGAGTGGACCGAGAAAGTTGATAAAAAAAAGGATTGTTTAAACAAACCCATAAGTTACTGATAACAATAGTAAACCCGAGGAACAAACCCATTCAAAGCCAAAACAAAGCCG
>JBOGKI010000710.1:0-2331 GCA_050745605.1 Terriglobia bacterium
ATGATGGGTGGTGTGCATACCGACGTCAACGGGGCTACCCCGTTGCCCGGATTGTACGCGGCAGGGGAAGTTGCTTGTGTCAGCATCAATGGGGCCAATCGGCTGGGTTCCAATTCTCTGCCAGAGCTGCTGGTTTTTGGCACCAGGGCAGGCCGCGCGGCGGCCGCCTATGCCCTAGAGCAAGAATCCCCGGGACGGCGCCTGTTGGCCCAGGCGGTGGACGAAGACACGCGGCTGCGGGAACAGTTCCTCCAGAAGAGCGGAGGCGTAGAGTCGATTGCTGTCCTCCGGGAGGAGATGCAAAAGATTATGGAAGAATCCGCCGGCATTTTTCGGTCGGGCGAATCGCTGGCCGGAGCGGCCGACAAGCTCCAGCAACTCCAGAATCGATTTTGCGATATTCGTTTGGATGATCGCGGCCACATTTTTAACACAGACCTGATTTCCGCGCTGGAGTTATCGTGTATGCTCGAAGTGGCCGAAACTATGATACAGTGCGCCCTGCAACGGACAGAGTCACGCGGAGCGCACCAGAGGACAGACTATCCGACGCGCAACGATGAGAAATTTCTGATGCACTCACTGGTGTATCGCGCCGCGGATGGCCGGCCCCGTGTGGAATACGCGCCCGTGACAATCACTCGCTGGCCGCCAGCCGAGCGGGTGTACGGAGAGTGAACGACTATGGCCAACCGCATCACGCTTGAAGTCACGCGTTATCATCCGGGGCGTGACCGGGAGCCGGGAGTTGAGGCTTATGAGGTGCCACTCCGAAAAGAGTGGGTGGTGCTTGACGCACTGAATTACATCAAGGACCATTTGGACGGGTCCCTCACCTTTCGTTGGTCTTGTCGCATGGGAGTGTGTGGGAGCTGCGGAATGATGGTCAACGGAGTTCCCAAGTTGACGTGCGCAACCTTCCTTTCGGATTACGCGCCCGGCCCCGTGCGCGTCGAGCCCATGAAGAACTTCCCCGTCCTCCGGGACTTGGTGGTCGATATTTCGGATTTTCTGGTCAAGCTTACGAAATCAAAACCGTGGCTCATTCGGAAGCGAGAAAAACCCTTGGAGGAGGAATACCTCCAAACCCCAACGCAGTTGGACACCTATAAGCAGTTCAGCATGTGCATCAATTGCGTGTTGTGTTACGCGGCCTGTCCGGTTTACGGATTAGACCCGCTTTTCAGTGGACCTGCGGCCCTTGCCCTGGCTCAGCGCTACAACATGGACTCCCGAGACCAAGGGGCCAGTGAGCGCCTCGATATCCTCTCGGATCACCAGGGAATCTGGGCATGTACGTTCGTCGGTGAGTGCACGCAGGTTTGTCCCAAGAACGTAGACCCCGCCGGCGCCATTCAGCAGTACAAGTTGACGGCCAGCATGGAATGGGTGAAGTCATTGGTGCTGCCGCGAGGAGCGCGATAGGCGATGGTTCATCCCACCGAGTATCTGCCCAGGTCCTATCACACGCGCGTCTCGACCTACTGGTGGCTGGCGCGCTGGAGGTATCTGAAATTCATCGTTCGGGAAGCGAGCTGCGTCTTCGTGGCCTGGACCGTGATCCTAGCGCTGCTCCAGATCCGGGCTTTGGCGCGGGGGCCCGTGGCCTATACCGGGTTCCAGAACTGGTTGCAACGTCCGGCCGTGGTGGCCCTGAGCGCCATCAGCTTCTTTTTCGTCCTGTTCCACGCGCTGACCTGGTTTAATTTATCCCCCAAGGCCATGGTCATCCGCGCGCGGGGGAAGCGCCTTCCCGATCTGGCCGTCGCGGCGCCAATCTATGTCGCCTGGGTGGTGATATCCGCCACCATAGCGTGGATTCTCCTGCGAGGGTGAATGAATAAACGATCGAACGAGCCGTTTTTGTGGATGCTCTTCAGCGCCGGCGGCATGGTTGCCGCGATCTTCATGCCAATTTACCTGTTGCTATTCGGCCTGGCGTTTCCCCTTGGATGGCTCAACCCACCGAGCTACCAAGCGCTTCTGGCGCTGGCCCAGCATCCGGTCACTCGAGTGTGCTTCCTGGTGTTCTGCGCTCTTCCGCTTTTCCATTGGGCTCACCGATTCAGGTTTACGCTGTACGATGGCTTGCAGATCAAGCACCTGAACGAACTGATCAATATTTTTTGCTATGGTGGTGCGGTTCTAGGAACAATTTTGGCGGCCTACTTGATGTGGACTGTTCCTTAGACCCACCGGTTGCATCCGCAAATCGCCGGCTGTATGCTCCGCCCGTAAAGGAGAGGCTATGCCGAAGTATATGATCGAGCGGAATATGCCCGGCGCCGGCGCGATGTCAACGGACGAACTCAGGGCTATTGCCGTGCAGTC
>JBOGKI010000711.1:0-2321 GCA_050745605.1 Terriglobia bacterium
TCCAGCGCATAGGCTCGCTTCCGCCGCCTTCTCAGCCTGGGGATGCACCGCCACCAGCGGAAACTGGCGGAAAGCGAACCGGATCTTGTCCCGGTATTGGTTGAGCATCTGTTCCACCACCGGTTCCGAGGCGCCGCACGCCGGGCATTCGAAGTCGCCGAACTCCACCACCGAGACGGGTGATTGCAGGTTGCCGGTCATATTGCTGTCCGGACGAATCAAGTGCTGTTCGAGCATTTGGGCGGAGTTGGCTTTTACGGGTGGTATCTCACCGGAATGGGCAAGATGAATGAACATCGGAATGCCGATGACCAGCGCCACGATGAACAAGACAAATTGCCGGCGAATCGCGGACAGGGCGGAAAGGTTGTCCAACTCAATGGGGGGCCGCATGATGCCGCGGATGGAAAGCACAAAAATCAAAGTGACCGTCACCGCTGAGATCAGGCACCACTCGCAGTAAGCATGAATCACAAAAGCTTCAATTCCCGTCAAACCGAGCGAGACCAGAAAGCCGGCGCCTGAAACCGTCAATGAGGCAAAGCGAATCGGCATGGCGAGCGGCCCGGCGAGACTTTCGGCCACGGCCAGGATGGCAATCACGCCGTACATCAGCACGCCGAACAGCGGCAGCGGCATTCCCCACAAGTGGGCGTAGGAACTGGCCCTCACCGCGTCACAGCCGGTACCGATGCAGACCAGCGGCCGGGACGGCGAGGTATAAACCCACCAGAGGTAGATCGAGTCAAACAGTCCCAGAAAACTCAAGGCTAGAGTCAGATGCTTGCGCATGAACTTTATTCTACCCCACCCCGCGGCCTGGAGAGGCAGAAGGCAGTAAGCAGAAGGCGGAAGCGCCAGAACCCGCGTCACAAAACACGTGAGGTGGCGACCCGCTTTTTGCCGCCCACGATGTATACTGGGGATTTACGGCCCATCCGCGACGGGCTGGATAATGTCAACACTGTAACCACACCATCCCACGAGGCGAATCACATGCAAGATATTTCTTTTACTGTCCATATCTTCAAAGAAGGCAAAACCTATGTTGTTTACGTGCCGGAACTAGACCTATCGAGCTGCGGGGCAACCGAAGAGGAGGCAAGAAGGAACATCCGGGATGCTGTTCGGGGATTCCTGGAAACCAGCGCAGACATGGGAACACTGCCGGAGATTCTCGAAGAAGCGGGCTATGCCCGTGAAGGTCAGGCATGGAGAGCGCCGGAGTTCATTGCACTCGACCGATGCACTATGAGCATGCCGTAATGCCCCCGCTGCGACCCGTCGCCTACAAAACGCTCATAAAGGTATTTGAACAAGATGGCTTTGTATTCAACCGGCAGCGTGGAGACCATCTCATCTACACTAAACTGGAAGTGAAGCGCCCGATCGTGATTCCCACGTACCACGAAGTTCCCGTGTTCATCATCAAGAATCTCATCCGCACCGCAGCAGGTATGACCCGGGATCGGTATTTTGAGCTTCTTGACAAGTGCTAGCAGGCGGCACACCATGAGTATGTAGAAATGCTGCGCAGTCATCCCACCCAACCCCAAGCCGTCAGCGCCAGCGCGGGCCATTTTACTGGGCTCTTCGGTCTCGGCTGCATTTCGTTTCCATTTCGACCCGACGCCCGGCCGCTCAACTGTGCGCGCTACAGTTGCAGAGCGCGGACTGGACGCTTTCCGCTAGCCAGCCTTCGAGGCATATCGATGCGGTCGAGGCGGGATTCGCGGTGGAAGGCGTGAGCAGGCGTGATAAAATCCCTCCAGGAATCGGTCGCTGCGCCAACACGGACTTTATGCTTCCCGGGCCTGCGAAAAGGTGGAGAATGGCCATGCGAAAATCATGTCAGATCCTTCTCGTTGTGCCGTTGATTCTGGGAACAAGCTGCGCCGAGGGAGCACGAAGCAGCTTGGCGGAAGGCCATGCGGATGCTGCTTCGCAGCTAAGCCTTCAGACGGCGGCCTTCGCGCCCGGTGGCTTTATCCCCGCGCGCTTTACCTGCAAAGGGGACGACGTTTCTCCGGCCCTCGCCTGGTCCGGCTCCCCTGCCAACACCCGCGCCTTTGCGCTGATTGTCGAGGACCCCGATGCCCCAGCCGGTACTTGGACCCACTGGCTGGTTTATGATCTGCCGTCCTCCGCGCGCGCCCTTCCCGAAGGAGTTCCCAAGACGGGTGAAATCTCCGGCGGAGGGCGCCAGGGTACCAACGATTTTGGGAAGATCGGCTATGGCGGTCCGTGCCCGCCCCCGGGCAAGCCTCACCGCTATTTTTTCCGCCTTTATGCCTTGAATGCTCGATTGCAGCTTAACGCTG
>JBOGKI010000712.1:0-2319 GCA_050745605.1 Terriglobia bacterium
GAAGCACTTTGTTCTTCAGAGCATTCTTCGAATGTTTCCACTCGATGTCAAACCACGGCGCGAAGGGCGAGGCGGGACCGCTTTCCAGAACATCCATCCAGTAGGGATCATCGCTGGAGGCGGCCATATGATTGGGGACGATATCGAGCAACAACCCCATTTTCCGGGTGCGCAACTCCCGCGCCAGCAGTTCGAGCCCGGCTTCCGTACCGAGTTCCGGATTAAGCTGGGTGGGGTCCGTGACGTCGTAGCCGTGAAGGCTTCCCGGCCGCGATTGGGTGAGTGGGGACGCGTATAGATCCGTGATTCCCAGAGCCTCGAGGTAAGGCACCAGGCGACGAGCATCTTCAATTTGAAACTGCCCGTTAAACTGCAACCGGTACGTGGAGAGAGGAATTCTCAAAGCAGATAACCGGCTCAGGCCGGACGGAGCTCAAGCTTTGCGGCGAGAGCATTCAGGCGGTCCAGCTCGCCGCGAGCCCTCTCATCGCCCTGGTGGGCTCTGGCCTGAACCTCCGGGTAAACTCTACGAAGCATATTAAAGCACACGTTCTGGGCGCTGCGGAGATTTACCTTAAAGGGCAGCTTGGAGACCACGCTCAGGGCTACATCAAGCCGGGCCAGCAAAACCGGGTCATCCGGATGGGCGGCAAGATTGTCGGCAAATTGCTCAATTCTCTTGCGCAGCCGGTATTCGAGGGCGGTTGCATCCAGCTCAACGGCGATGGATTTCGCCTCGTCCGCCAGACTGAAGATGCGGTTCGCATCGAAATCTTCGGCAGCAAAAGCCTTTCGCAACTGGCTGTTTAACGCCACCGCCGCCGCAGTGCGGAAAGCCGTGGGGAGTGGAATCGCGAGGTCAGAAAGAAAGCGCATCAACGGCGCGTGATTTTCGTAAATCTGGCGCTGGGCGGCTTCGGCTTCGCCCAGAACCGTGTCCAGAATCAGCCTCACGATCTTGCGTTGCTCGTCACGGAAGAGCATTTTGAGGGAATAGATATTCTTCCCAAAGTTTTTTTCGAGCAGTTGAAGGACGCCCGGAATGTCAGCTCTTGAAAAGGCGTCGGACAACTCCAGGGTCATCGCCTGATAGGCTTCTTTTTCGGGCGACGGCCGTACTCCGCCGCTGATGTTGTGATCGCCAAAATGCAGGACCCCGAAGCTTAGCACGGACGAGTCGCAGGTAATCTGCGAAGTGAACCGCGCCCGTCCAAAGGCGAGTCTTAGCTTTCCGGCCTGCGGGCTGGAAAATTCATCCCGATCCACCGTGTAGCAATAAATGTGCGTGTGGTCGGTGTACGATTCAAAGAGCGAGCTGATCGCATAGTGGGCAGCGAGTTTCAGGAAATCGATCACCGCAGGCTTTACGAATTTCTCATAGATCTGGGCGCCGTCTCCGTGCTCCGGCAGGTTACTTTTGGCCTTCGCCAACCGCTCCAGAAAGGGCGACTCACTGTAACCATCGACGAGTTGCTGAGCAAGGTAGATGGCACGGCCGGCATAATGAATCACCTGCACCGTTTCGATGCCGGAGAGCTCGTCAAAAAACCAGCCACAGCTCGTGTACATCAGCAGGGCGTGACGTTGCATCTCCAGAAGCCTGAGCACGGTGATCTTCTCCTCATCGGTCCACGCACGGGTCGCGTGCTGAGCGAGGAACTTGTTGAGGCTTTCCGGAGAACGGTCGAGAATGACGTCGATATAATCGTTCCTTGCCGCCCAGGGGTCTTTAAGCAGGTCCAGGGCTTTCTCCTCGAACTTCGGGGCCAGATCGTCCCGAAGCCAGTCCAGCGCCTCCCGCAAAGGCGCGCGCCACTCCTGATTCCAGCCGGCGTGGCCGGCGTTACATCCGCAGTTGCTCTTCCAGCGTTCTACGCCATGTACGCAGCTCCAGGAACTATTCTCAATGATCTCGGCCTGATGGCTGGGCGGGTGCTTTTCCAGATACTCTCCGTAATTGGTGATTGCCGCCAGCTCGTTCGATTCAATGTAATGGAGCGCGTAAGTCAGGGCCATTTCGCCGTAACGGTGATGGTGCCCGTAGGTCTCGCCATCGGTCGCAATATGGACCAGTTGGGGCTCATTATCGTCGCCATCTTCGCGAAATGCTCCAAGCAGCTTCTGGGCGAAGGTCTCGCCGTTGTTCAACAGCCCTTCGAAAGCCACCGACTTTGATACCGGTCCGTCGTAGAAGAACACACTAATTCTGTGACCGGAGGGCAACCGGATCAGGTAAGGCATTTTCGGGTCGATGCGCTCGCCGCTGACGTCCCTCCAGGACCGGCTGCCAATCTTCCGAACCCGGGATGCCTGGCGCGG
>JBOGKI010000713.1:0-2316 GCA_050745605.1 Terriglobia bacterium
GTCTATGACCGCCGCTCTCGTGTTTTCAATCGATTCGGCGCTCATAGAGCGCCGCTACAGCAGCCTTTGGCGATTAATTCACACCTTCTCAGCGATCTCCGTGGTGAAAGGTTTTACCACGGAAGGCGCGGAGTGGGCGTGTCTGCGAATCTCGCAGACCCCAAAAACCAGGGTCTGCGCCAGCCGTAGCGCCGCCGTCTCGGCGGCATGTGCCGGCAAAGCCTGCCCTGAGCGAGGCGAAGGGAGGCCGGCGCTACCGCCGCAAACCTCTTGACTCCGCCCTCGCACCGGTATATTATTAAAGAGTAATCCCCTCGCGTATTACGTTCCCCTCGCAACTTTAGGATTGTTGTGCCTACTGGCGCCAGCTTTGAGGTTCCGAGGCTGCGCCAGCGGGAGCCCACCATGAGAGATGAAAAGGGAGGCACCATGCCAGAAGACCTGACCGGCGACTCACCTATCGAGGCTGCCGAGCCGCCCAGCGAGGGGGCGCGGACCAGGCCGTTTGAGTTGGAAAAAGGGCTGGCCCCCAAAGGATTGTTTTAAGCAAACCCATAAGTAATTGAAAACATTGTTAAATTATGGTAAAAATCAATCCAAAGCCAAGAACCAAAGCCACCGCAAGTCAATCAATGCATTTAATATCAATCAGTTACAAGCATTTCAGGAACGCATCAATGTAAATGATTTAAACTAAAACACTTACATTATAATTTGGCTTTGCTCCCGGCAATTTCGGCACGAAATGCCACACGATGTCCTGGTAATCGTTCAACTCACGTATTATCAACCAGTTGAGATGATGCGAATCAGCACAAGTTATCGCATGTTATTGAAAAAAAGCTGCTTAACAGCATGCCGCGCAGCCCCGCCCGACTCGAGTGAGCCGCGCACCCGCAGGCGTCCGGGGGTTACGGTGCGGAAGGCTTCTGGCCCGCCGCTGCAGCCTGGGGCGGCTCGGCAAATTTGGAATCATCAATGGGAACGTTCTGCTGAATGCTGTTCACCTTGATCGTGAATCGCCCTTCAGGCCGGGCAATGGTCCATTGGAATGGCGTCTTCACCGCGCCTTGGTCGCGGTAATCAGCATAGTCAAACTGCGTAGGGTTAAGGCCCAGCGGCGTGTCCTCGTAGTCCACCAGGCGCACCAGCAGTCCCGACTGCTCGTCGAAGTAGAGCCTCACGGGCGGCTGACCTTCTTTGAAGGCCACAACGGCATACGCCTCTTGGCCACCAACTTTGTCCGGGTGCATCACGCGCAGCCGTGTGAAATCCTGCTTGATGTGGAACGGAAAGTAGAAATCGGCCTCGAGCCGGGCAGCGGGAAGATCGACGAGGGACATCGGGTGCGGAGGCCGTCCCATCCCGCCCAGCCAACCCGCATGGCCGTTGTACGCGGTCACCATCTCGCCGTGTGGCGTCTGCACCGCCGACATCCGTTGGAACGGAGCTTTGGCATAGATTTCGACCGGGAACTCGTGACCGCCGAAACCGCTGAGCGTGCCCTTTTCGACGCGGCTCGTGAGCTTCTGCAAAGCGTCCGCGCCGCCCAGCGCCTGGATGTACTTATCAACCAGTTGATCCGCCGTGGGCAACGCCGCGGCGCTGGCGCCGGCTGTGGCGCTCATTCCCCCGCCGGCGCTCATATTGGCTGCCAGCTCTGGCGCGGCGCCCTCTTCCGCGATGATGGGGATTCCCACCGGATGCGTCGCCCCGTGATGACAGGAATAGCACGTGACCACGCGATGGCCGTGGAAGTTGTCTTTGTTGATAGCGAACATCATCTGCATCATCTTTCGCGCCGTGCGCTTGGGCTGCTTGTCGTCTTTGTCGAATGCATGCTCGACGTGGCAGTAGTCGCACCGGACACCGAGCGACGCGGTGATGAATTGCATGGATGGCATCAACTCATCGGCCGGAATGTTCTTCAGAACCTGGATGTTCTTAAAGGCTTCCGCTGCGGTTTTGGGCGCGGCCCCTGCCGGAGATGCCGGAGACGCTTGGCTTGGGCTGGGTTTGGCAGTTCCGAACTGAGCACGCGCCACCATCACTACCAAGCCAAAAGCTGACGCAAGAGTTACGATGGCGAAGGTGTTTGCCCTTGATCTGTCCTTCATGTCTGCTCCTTCTCTATGCAAGATAGGCCGGAAGTATATCAGAGACAAAGAAGAACCGCTTCATCATTGGCGATGAGGGTGCAGGTGCAACTCGCCTTCTGTAGCGGCGGTCGGAGTTTACCCTGGCAGGGACCGCCGAACTCGATTTCTCTACGATTTCTGGGGGTCCCGGCGGTCAGAGACCGCCGCTACAACAAAC
>JBOGKI010000714.1:0-2310 GCA_050745605.1 Terriglobia bacterium
TGCGTGATGTCCATCTGGCGATCAGTATCCTCCGCATCTCCGCAGCCCTAACGTCGTGCTATCTGCCGGAAGCGAGTGGTGGGCCGAAGCTTATATAACGCGAACCGCGCAACAGTCCGCGGGCAACCGATCTGTCTTGACCATGAGCCTGCCAGCCCCTGATCGGTGTTGGCCCAGCCCTGCGATGGACTACTCGGGGGATCTGTACTACCCAGCCAGGTGACGTTATTGTGCGACTCAAAATGGCTGGCTCGAGTTCAGTGACTGGGCAGCGGTTAACGACCTGGATGAAGGTCACGATTGCGCTGCTGGTCGTCTACGTGTTGACGCTCGTCATCGAGGTGCCGATCGGGCTTCACATGTTGATTGAGCAAGACGGAGCTGTCTCCGCGATTTGGCCAGCGTCACCGCAGCTTCCTGGATCGCTCGGAGGTGCCATCGAAGCGATTTTTGTGGCGCTGATGATCGTGTTCATCCGTTACAGCGGGCGAGGGATGCGCTGGAGCTATATAGGAGCCATGGTTGTCGGCATAGTGCATGCCATTCTCTCCGCGGCGATCGTCGTGATTGAGCCGTGGGGCGAACCGCTGAGTAACTTTACTTCAACAGATCCGCCCCTGGCCATCGATGCCGCCGTTCTTCTCGCCGATATCGCAGTTTTCCTCACAGTTTTGCCAGCATTCCTCGCGATTGCGGCCGGCATCGCTGTGCTTGAGTTGGGGAAACGCGCTCCCAGCTAGTCGCAGCGCCCAAGGTGGAAAAAGGGTTGTCCCGGATTAGACGCTCGGATTTACGATCTGGTGGGCGGTAGCTCATATAACGCGAACCGGAGCCTCGTCATCGCTGGTTGTCCCTTCGAGCTCCAGCGGTGACGCGTCCTCAATCTCTGAGCGTACCGTGAGTATCGAATAGATGGCTATGATTGCCGCCCGTTGATAGTGATCACTAATGAACCTGAGGTACTGACACTTAGCCCATCCCGCCGAATCGCATTGACTTACGTCGCGTACTTTCTCGCAATTGATGCTGCCATCGCTAGCTTTCTCATACTCGTCGCCCCCGGCCGCGGCTTTCTTGCGGACCTAGTCGGATGGGTTGGCGTCCTATTCTTCGGCAGCAGCACACTCTTGTTCGGTGTCCAATTCATATGGCCATCTTGGTTCGGGCTGAAACTCGATGCGGAAGGCTTCACGGTGACAATGAACCTTGGTCGTCGCCGCTATCGTTGGAAGGACGTTGACCGGTTCTTCCTTTACAAGACGCTGGCAATCCACCCGGTCGTGGTCTTCAAATATCGCGGCAAAGCTGAGGTAACCGGTCTCCAGCCGGGGCGTGGAATGCTGGGAATCTTCGATGGGAGCCTGCCCCGGAACCTCCCTGTTCGGGGACGCGCCTTGCAGGACTTGATGGAAGGGTGGAGGGTGCGCACTGGACAGTCGCAAGGGCGAGCATAGGTCTACGACGCCTCTGTTGGCCTGGTGGCAAATTCGCCGACTAATGTGGCCAGGACGGTCCACCTCGGGCATTTGGAGGGCACGAGACACACCAGGTCAGCAGCTATGGACACTGCAGCGACACGACACGACGGGTGAATTGCGTACAGGTTCGACTCTCGCAGGTCATTACTTGATGGCCTGACGGGTTCACCTCACAACGCGATCGATGGCCGGTTCGATGGGTGCAGAGCCAATCGAGAGTCACGCGTGGCCACGGGCAAACCTCTTCACGCGCGGATATTGAATCGGCGGACTAGGGCCGGTGCCCCAATCACGCCGAGGAGAGCCGCAAGGACTGTAGGAATGCCAACGATCGCAAGAGCCGCCAATGCGTGGGAGCCCGGCCACCTGATACCAAGCGCAGGCAACATGACCGCGACGAGTGTCAAAAGGAGGATGCCGAACAGGGACCCGAGAAAACCTCCCAAGATCAATCCAAGGACTCGATAAGCCGTCATTCTCGTCCCTTCACCGGACCGCGGGTCGGTCGTTGAGGTCTGCCTCAATGACTTGCATAGTCACCCTGCCCCGTCACGAAATTAAAGATTGCATCGTTGGCATGCGGAAGAAAGGTATCTGCTGCTACAGATGCTGCGCCCGCACAAACGGCTGCACCGATCAACCCACCTCCCGCCAAATCGGCAGATTCTCCAACACCGAATCCAACCGCCGCTGCACCCCCAATCAACCCGTACGAGATCGCCGTGTCGGCATAGG
This sequence comes from Terriglobia bacterium, assembly GCA_050745605.1. Lineage (GTDB taxonomy): Bacteria > Acidobacteriota > Terriglobia > UBA7540 > UBA7540 > CALCEB01. The sequence continues at coordinate 2,214 of JBOGKI010000714.1, forward strand.
CTTGAAGGACTATTCCCTCGACCTTCACCCAGGTGGGAACGTTCGCTGATGAGTACCTGCCGTAAGCATCGAGACCATTCTGCGCGACGCGTAGCGC
>JBOGKI010000715.1:0-2305 GCA_050745605.1 Terriglobia bacterium
ATCATAAACCACACGCTCCTCCAACGCATTGTAGCCGAACGTCATCGTCGCGCCATTATCCACGCTCAGCAGCCGCCCTTCCCCATTGTACTGGTAGGTATGCACGCCGTCTGCCGTCAATTCCCCCGCCGCGTCGTACGTGTAGCCGCTGGTGGTAATGCGGTTCGTGCCGGTGTTGTAGTTGAGCGACGACGCGCACTGACCGTTGTTGGGGGTACAGCTCATATTGCCGAAGCGGTCGTAGCTGAAGCTGTAGCTGTATTGGCTCGATCCCGTAGCCACGGCGCTGGTCAACCGGCTCAACGCATCGTAACCGAACGTGCCCGTGTGGCCGAACGAAGAATTCACGCTGTCCCGGTATAGATAACCCATCGTATTGCCGTTGTCGCCCATGCCTTGCGCGGGTATCGGACCGGGGCGTACACATCACAAATCGACGTATGCGCCACCCGCGAAGGGCGGCTTGAATGGATTCCCCTCATCAAGGTGCACCCGCGCGATGTCGAATAGCGTACTCGGGTCGAATCCAGGCCTCGCTCCCACGGAGAATGTGACAACGTGGACCGTTGAGCTGATGCCGAGAGGACCGCCGCCGAAGCGACCCGGGACAACTACTCCGGGCGGGAGCGATCCCGAATAGCCCCGCTAACGGAATAATCGCTCCCAGAAGCTGAGCGGGGCGACAAAGTAAATTATCTCGCCGGGTTTCGCTTCGAACTTGACGTTCATCTTCCTTAGCTTGGTCCTACACAGGTTCTCCCCGACAACACCTTTCTCGACCACCGCCTTGGTATCGAAGCGGCCGGGACCGCAGCCCGTCAAGATGGCGGGGATTTCGATTACGCCTGGCATGGGATTCGGCAGGGCAAACGTCACTTCCCCGTTCGCGTCGGGGAACTGGCGAACGACCCCTACGTTGTTGGCCCGCGCTTCGGCGTACGAGTTGAAACCCTTGCTCGGATCGCTTTTGTACAGGAAGATCTGGACGCGATCCTTGTTGTAAGCATAGGGCTTACCGTTCCTTGCGTCGATGAAGCGCACGGTGACAGTCACCGGCTCGGCAGCATGGCCGATCGCTGCCAGGCCCACGCCGAGCGCACACGCCGCAAGCAAAGCCGCCAACCTCATGGGTGGCATCCCCCGATAATCGAGCATTTCCAGGTCGTCAGCCCAGTTGGAACCTGGGCGTTTGGGTTTTGCGGGTTGATGAAGAGAGATGGCAAATAGTCGAAGAGCTCGTGCAAAGGGAAGAGCCAGATGGGGCTGAACGCGTCATTATGGCATGTACCTCCAAGAGGAGCACTGGCGCAGTGCGGCGTGTCCACCGGCGGCCAGAGCTTGATGAACGAGCCCCCAGGGTGGGTTCCTTTATACGGATCGCTGATTGCACCCTTCGCGGCATTCGCCGTGTTCAGCGGGCCCAACCCCGAGACGTTGGGAAGCAGGCCCCACCAGAACACCTGGACACTGTACTCGTGGTTGGGGTCCCCGCCCTGGTTTTCGAGTAAGTCCCAAAAGGCATCGTAGATTTCGTTCTGTGGAAGCGCGGCGACGGCCGTTCGCCAGTCGGCATACTGGTCAAAGCTATCGAAGCTCACGTTCACAAACTGCCCGTCAAGCGTTCCCGTGAACTGCACGCCTCCGGCATCCGTGCAGTTGCCAAGGCACATGCCTGCGGCAAGTTGCAGCAACTCAAACTCATCCTGGCCCCCGCCACCGGATAGGCTCCCAGCACAGGCGATGCCGTCACATGTCGAGGGGTCCAGCAGGTGACCACACGGTTCGTCAGGCGGGCAAAGCCCCGAAGGGTCGGTCAGCGTTTCGGGGTTATTCAGCGCGTAGGCGTAGCGATTCAGGGACTGGGGGTTGGCGAGATCGCCGCCCACGGGGTCGGGCGTCAGCCAGCGGCCCTGTCCGGGCGCATATTCGCGGAAGGGCGCCGGGTCCAGACCCGCGTACCGGTCATCCCCCAGCAGCCCGGCAAACGTCGGGTCTTCCGTGCTCGGCCCCTGCCACAACTCCCCGGTCGGACTGAACACCTGGTCCGTCACCACCCCGCCGCTCTGATCCGTCACCATCGTCGCCGACCCCAGCGCATTGGCGTGTTCCAGCCGCGTCACGTCCTGGCCGTTATCGTCGTCGTTGTAGTAGGCGAACGTCCGCCCTCCCAGCCAGAAACGCTGGAATCCCCAGTCCGCCAGCGTCAGGTCCCAATACGACAGCAGTTGCCCCGACGGGTCGAACAGCACGTTAAAATCGAATCCGGCGCGATCATACACCACGCGCTCCTCCAACGCATTGTAGC
>JBOGKI010000716.1:0-2302 GCA_050745605.1 Terriglobia bacterium
CACGTATTCGTCCTCCTTGCTTCGGATTGCCACCGGGGAGCGCTCGCAGGATTTCGCCGTGACGGGTCCTTGGCGCCAGAGAAGCCAAGCGACGGAAATCCGCCACGCCGGAGCGCCAGACACGTTGTATTCCCCTGCGCAAGGTAAGCGACTCCGCCACGCACATTTTCGTCGATGTAGAACGGGTGCGTCACGCCGAAGTGCTGAGCAGTCGCGGGCATGAGCTGCATCAGGCCCATCGCGCCCTTCGAGGAAACCACGCCCGGCTGCCAAGCCGATTCGATCTGAATGATGGCACGCACAAGAGCTGGCGAGACTCCATATAGCCGGGCATAGTAACTCGCGCAGCGCTCCTCGTACTCGCGCATGCTGAGAGGATCTCCCGCCAACGTGGGAGCTATCACCCAAACAGCGCTTAGTAACGCCGCCGCTCTGCGCATACCAGTTCCTTCTGTTCAAAATCTGCTCGGCCTCGATCCCTGCTGTACTGCTGTGTGTCGTAGACCAGGCTTTCGAAACCATCCCGCAACAAGAGCCGCTTGCGGTCGTTCTGCGTCTTGGCAATAAGAGGCAGGAGAACATCGCGCAGGTCGGCGCTGATTTCGTGAACGCCCAGGACTTTAAGAGCCTCCGCTAGATCTGGACTTGTCCCCAAAAGTGAGACAACCAGTTAAGGCTCATAATTCATTGAATGGAGGGATGAGCCATGGGGTTGTCTCGGAGGCGTTTCACGAGGGAGTTCAAGTTGGCAGCCGTCGAGCGGCTGGAGCAAGGGGTTCGGATGGGGGAGGTGGCGCGGGCGCTGGAAGTGAACCCGAACGTATTGCAGCGCTGGCGGCGTGAGTTCCGGCAGGGTCCGGGGAATGCATTTCCTGGGCTGGGCAAGCGGCGCTGGGCGGAGGGCCGGGTGGCCGAACTGGAACGCAAGATCGGTCAGCAAGCCTTGGAGATCGATTTTTTGAAGGGGTGCTTGCAGCGCATCGAAGAGCAGCGGATGCTGCAGGCACTGAATGGAAAGCCGCGGTCTGCGAGAAAGTCGCTGCGGACAGGAAGGCGGGGCGGGGTTTGACGATTCGACGCATGGTGGAGCTGAGCCAACTGAGCCGGGCGAGCTTCTACCGCCAGCAATCGGCGGCGCCGCCGGAATCCGATCCGGACATGAATCTGCGCGACGCGATTCAACGGATTGCGCTGGAGTTCCCCAGCTACGGACGCCCTCGGATCACGGCCGAGCTGAAGCGACGGGGCTGGGAGGTGAACCATAAGCGGGTTCGTCGAATCCTGCGGGAGGACAACCTGCTCTGCTTACGGCAGCGGAAGTTCGTGGTCACTACCGATTCCGGGCACGCCCTGCGGGTCTACCCGAACCTGGCGCGGCAGATGGTGCTGACCGACGTGGATCAACTCTGGCGTGCCGATATTACTTACGTCCGGTTGCAGGAAGAGTTTGTGTTCCTGGCGGTGATTCTGGACAGCTACTCGCGCCGGGTGATTGGCTGGGCCCTGGACCGCACGCTGGAGAGCGGCTTGGCCCTGACGGCGTTGCGGATGGCGCTTTCCCGGCGCAGCATCGGGCCTGGCTTGGTGCACCATTCCGATCGGGGCGTCCAATATGCCAGCCACGATTACATGGACCTGCTCCGGAGCCAGGGAATCCAGATCAGCATGTCCCGCAAAGGCAATCCGTGGGATAACGCAGCTTGTGAATCGTTTATGAAGACGCTGAAGTACGAAGAGGTCTATCGCAGCGAGTACCGGGACTTGGCGGAAGCGCGCTTCTGGATCAGTCAGTTTCTGGAGCGCATCTACAATCGCAAGCGCCTGCATTCGGCGCTGGGTTACGTGCCGCCGGCGGAGTTCGAAGCGCACCTGGCAGCGCAGAAGAACCAGGAGGCCGCTGCGCGGCGACTTTCATTATGAGTTTTCTGAGGCATGAGGAAATCTATCCTCCGATGAGGGCGCGCCCCCTGAGGACCGCGCCCCCCACTCATCGTCTGGATGAGTTTCCAGCTGGTTATTCCTTGGCGGGTTGCGCTCCCGCAGAGCCCGCCTCCGCTTCACCAGCCGGGGCCTATTCTGAAGTACAGTTGTATCGTCGGTCGAGGGTTTTCCATCGAACGGCAACCAGTGTCTTAACTGGTTGTCTCACCCCAGGGGACAAGCGCACTTCACAGCGACACGTCGCGTCCATTCGACAAGCCCAAGAACGGTCGCATCGCGGTGAAGGTAATAAATCACCTCGGCGATGAAGTGATGAAGGTGTTCAAGGTATGATCTCGCCTGAGAATGTTTGGGTTGGTGC
>JBOGKI010000717.1:0-2298 GCA_050745605.1 Terriglobia bacterium
GACCTGCAGCGCAAAGCCCACCGCCACCGCGGCGTCCACGGCATTGCCGCCGTCTTTCAGAATTTCCACTCCTGCCTGGGTGGCGTTGGGTTCGCTGGAAACCACCATGCCGTGCCGGGCCGCCACCGGGCTGAGCGCGGGAAGCGAAGCGGGTATCAGGATGAATGAAGCCAGCGCGCAGCAGGCAAAAAGGCCAAGCCCACTGGCCGGGAGAACCCTTGTGGCTTTGCGCCTTGGCGTGAAACGCTTTTGCCCTTCGACCAATTTCTTCACGCTTTCCCGGCACGGGCCTTAAATTTGAAAATACGACTTTGAAGGATCCACCACAATGCGAATCTGACCGGAGATATCCGGCGAACCCGACGTAGGTGGCTCAATCGGGATTGCGAGTGAACCCCCAATTTATGGGAAAACCGGAAGCCCGTCAAGCTGATGGCACACGACAGCGCTCTTCGCTGCGGCCGAAAGGCGACGTTGAGCTACCCCTTGGGGTGGCCGGATGACCGGGTGGAGAACCGGGTTTGAAAGTAAGCGAGGGGAACGTCAATAAGCTGAGCCTTCGGCGAGTGGCGAAGGCTGTCATGAATGAAGCACACGTGGGTGCACCAGCATTGATCGTCTTTGATGGCCGTGACTTCACTGCGGCGGGTCATGGTCCGCCAGAACTTCCCGAAATCGCAATCGAAATCGCGGAGGTTGGCAAGATTGTGGCGAAGCTCGCAAGCGCGAACGCCACCGTTGAAGTCGATGACGACGGAGGTGTCTCCGGCGGTGCAGGGCATGGGCCAGGCGTGGCTCGATTCGAGATTCTGAAGCTGAATCTTGTTGTGAAGTGCGAGGGTTCCAGCATAGTAGGCCGCGCCGAAGGCGCGCTCCACGCCGTGCAGCCTCTTCAGAATGGTCGGCGCGTAATAGAGATAAACTTGCTGGAGCTCTTTGTAGAGCGAGGTCAGTTGGTCCGCGGGAATATTCTTCAGTCCAGGTTCCTTGGCGTTGCCCCGGATAATATTAAAGTAGTGGCCGTCCACCGCGCAGTTTTCCTTTACAAAATCGGCGATCTTCAAAACGTGGTCAAAGTTTTCCGCGCAGATGACGGTGTTGATGTTGACGCGAAGATTCGAAAACCTGCGCCGTGCCGGCTGGATCGCTTCCAGAGTGCGGAGCGTCTTTTGGAAATTTCCCGGCACGGCCCGGATGGAGTCCTGCATTTCATGCAATCCGTCCATGGCCACATTCAGATCCAGGCGGAGGTCCGGATTCTCCACCATGATCCGTTCCAACCACTCCGCGCTCCTTTCCGGGAGCAACCCGTTGGTCGGCAGGTTCACCCAGCGCACGCCGTTCTGCTGGTAAAACAAGTGAAGAATCTGCGTGAGCTCGCGGCGCAGCATAGGCTCGCCGCCGGACAGCCAGAGGTCGGTGAAGCGCGGCATGGTGGCGGAGAGCTTTTGAATTTCGTCCCAGGAAAGATCGCCCTGCTGGTTCAGCTCCTCCCAATAAAAGCACGTGCGGCACTTGGCATTGCAGACGGAGGTGACAAAGAAGATCACCAGCTTCAGTTTTCTTTCAGGAGCCAGTGCGGCTCGAATCCTGGCGAGTCTTGAAGGGCTTGCGGTGGGCATGAGAATGAGCGCTTCTTTAGGCGACAGGTCGATTGTAACAGAAATCGCCCGGAGGCGATGGGTAGGGAAAGCGCAGCCCAAGATATTTGAAATTTTGACTCCATCGGTCATCCATCCGATGTTCTTGTTGCTGACACAAGAGAGGGGAGGAGACGACCGATGGAGCTTTTCACAAGCCTGTTTGGAAGCCTGCTGGTGTTGGTATACCACTGTTTTGATCGTCGGGTCGTCAACCCTACCGGGCTGTTGGAATGGCTTCGAGCTCGCGACGCGAGCGGCTCTCGGCTAGCAGATCAGCGTCGCGGGCGCGACAACGCTCGCCGGCCGCATGGTAAGAACTTTCGCGCAGCCTTCTCCGCAGCCAGCCACCTGACTCATCTCCTTTCCAAACCGGAGGTTCCGGCCGAAGCCGACCTAACCACCGTGGGTGTTATTCGGGCGCGAGCCGCGACCATTCGCGCTCTCGCCCGCAATCGTTGTTGCGCGAATGATCGACCCGGGCAGAGTTCCGTCCCGACCTGGCTCGCGTGACTCGACATGCCGCGCTCGTGTGACTCGACATGCCGCGCTGAAGCGCGCCGCTACGTTGCGAGGAGCCGGGTTTTGCGGTTGCGGCGGGCGCGGGACCGGCCGGAATGAGGCCGCGCGGCGGATGGCTTCTCGCTCTCGCCGTCCT
>JBOGKI010000718.1:0-2294 GCA_050745605.1 Terriglobia bacterium
TCCGGCAGTTACGGGGTGGCGTGGTTCGGCATCCGCGTCAACACTTTCGCCAACTCCCGCACCGCCTATGCCAGCCTGGCCGGCAAGCCGTTTCCGATTTACGAAATTCCGATCCGCGCCGGCATGAGCGTCGGCATGATGCTGATCTCGGTCGAGCTCCTGATGATGTTCATCATCTTGCTTTTCGTTCCCGGATCGTATGCCGGGCCATGCTTCATCGGGTTCGCCATCGGCGAATCGCTGGGCGCTGCCGCCTTGCGCATTGCCGGCGGCATCTTCACCAAGATCGCGGATATTGGCGCCGACCTCATGAAAATCGTCTTCAAGATCAAGGAAGACGATGCGCGCAACCCCGGCGTCATCGCCGACTGCACGGGAGACAACGCCGGCGATTCGGTGGGACCCAGCGCCGACGGCTTTGAAACTTACGGCGTCACCGGCGTCGCCCTCATCGCCTTCATCCTGCTCGGGGTGAAGAACCCGGTGATCCAGATCCAGTTGCTGGCGTGGATCTTCGTGATTCGCGTGGCCATGCTGGTGGCCGCCGCCGCCGCCTACTACGTCAACGCCGCCTATGCCAAGGCGCGCTACGGCAACGCCACCAAGATGAACTTCGAGGCGCCGCTCACGTCGCTCGTGTGGCTCACCTCGCTCACCTCCATTGGCCTCACCTACGCCATCTCCGCCCTCACCATTCCCAACCTCGGCGGCGATCCCGCGTTGTGGTGGAAGCTCTCCACCATCGTCTCCTGCGGCACGCTGGCCGGCGCCATCATCCCCGAGCTGGTGAAGGTCTTCACCTCCACCGAATCGCGCCACGTCAAGGAAGTGGTATCGTCGGCGCGCGAAGGCGGAGCCTCGCTCGACATTCTCTCCGGCTTTGTTGCCGGAAACTTCTCCGCCTATTACCTGGGGTTGGTGATGGTGGGGTTGATGGCCATCGGCTCCTGGGTGAGCGTGCCGGGTTTGGAAAAAATCATGCTCGCCGCGCCGGTGTTTGCCTTTGGCCTGGTGGCCTTCGGCTTTTTGGGCATGGGACCGGTCACCATCGCCGTCGATTCCTACGGCCCGGTGACCGACAACGCGCAATCCATCTACGAGCTTTCCCTGATCGAGCAGAACGCGGACATCCGCGAGGAAATAAAGCGGGATTACGGCGTGGACGTGAACTTCGAGCACGCCAAAGACATGCTGGAAGCCAACGACGGCGCGGGCAATACGTTCAAGGCCACCGCCAAACCGGTGCTCATCGGCACCGCCGTGGTCGGCGCCACCACCATGATCTTTTCCATCATCATGGCGCTCACCTACGGCCTCACTGAGAACGTCGATAAGCTTTCACTGTTGCACGCGCCCTTCGTGCTGGGTCTGGTCACCGGCGGCGCCATCATTTATTGGTTCACCGGAGCTTCCACCCAGGCTGTCACCACCGGCGCCTATCGTGCCGTGGAATTCATCAAAGCCAATATCCATCTGGAAGGCACGGAGAAAGCGTCGGTCGCAGACAGCAAGAAGGTGGTCGCCATCTGCACGCAATACGCCCAGAAGGGCATGTTGATCATCTTCATCGCCGTCTTCTTCGTCACTCTGGCTTTCGCCTTCCTCGATCCGTTCTTTTTCATTGGCTATCTGATTTCCATTGCCACCTTCGGCCTCTATCAAGCCATCTTTATGGCCAATGCCGGCGGCGCTTGGGACAACGCCAAAAAGATCGTCGAAGTGGAGCTGAAGCAGAAGGGCACCGCTCTTCACGACGCCACCGTGGTGGGCGATACGGTGGGCGATCCGTTCAAGGATACTTCTTCGGTGGCGTTGAACCCCATCATCAAGTTCACCACCCTCTTCGGCTTGCTGGCCGTGGAGCTCGCCGTGAGATTGACATCGCAGACCGGCGGTGGCTTGACCCACATCCTGGCAGTGATCTTCTTCCTCATCTCGTTTTACTTCGTCTATCAGTCGTTCTACGGAATGCGGATTCAGAGGGCCACGACCGCTGAAGAGCCCGCCTCCACCGAGGACAAAACCGTCATCAGCGTGAAATGACGCCAACGCTGTTGGGCTACACGGAACGTAGCGGCGGCCTTTAGAGCCTGCCCTGAGCCGGGCGAAGGGGCGGCATGTCGGGTCGTTGCATGGCTTGGCGGAAAAGAAATAGGCAACGCTGTGCCCGGCTGAAGCCGGCCGCTACGTCACGCGCAATCCGGGAGTGGTCTCGAATATGTTGGGTCGTGCGGACCGTAGCGGCGGCCTTCAGAGCCTGCCCTGAGCCGGGCGAAGGGGCGGCATGTCGGGTC
>JBOGKI010000719.1:0-2288 GCA_050745605.1 Terriglobia bacterium
AGCTGATCCTTTCGGTCACGGAAAAAGGCTACGGCAAGCGGACGCAAATCACGGAATACCGGCTGCAATCGCGTGCCGGCAAGGGCGTGATCAACGTCAAGACCGTCGAGCGCAACGGCAAGGTGGTCGGCGTGCTGAGCGTTACCGAGGATTCAGAAGTGATGCTGATCTCGCAGCAAGGCAAGATCGCCCGGCTCGATTCGAGTAAAATCCGCGAAAGCGGGCGCTCCGCGCAGGGCGTGCGGCTGCTCAACCTTGAAGAAGGCGATCAGGTGGCTGCCGCCTGCCTGGTGAGCATGGAAGCGCCGAACGGAAACGGGGAGCCGGCGCAAGGGACGCTGATCCAATAGTTCGCACCAAGAGCGCCCGTTGATTCCGCACGTTTCGTCAGCTTATGCTGGTTCTTGAGAGGAAGCGCGATGGAGGAACTGGAAGCGAAGGCGCAGCGGTTGGAGGACGAGCTTCGTAAATTGCCCTCGCTGCTTGTGGCCTACTCGGGCGGAGTGGATTCGGCCTATCTGGCCCACGCGGCGCACAAAGTGTTGGGCCCGAGAATGCTTGCGGTGACCGCGCTCAGCGCCAGTTACTCGGCACTCGACCGGCAGGAAGCCCTGAAGTGCGTGGAGCGCTTTCACCTGCCGCATGAGTTTATCGAGACTGAAGAGATCGACAATCCCGCCTATCGCGCTAACAATCCTGACCGCTGCTATTTCTGCAAGGACGAGCTCTTCGATAAGCTCGATGATCTGGCCTCTCGCCGTGGTTTTGCCGCGGTGGCCTACGGCGTGAATGTGGACGACCAGGGCGACTGGCGTCCCGGGCAGCGCGCCGCACGCGAGCACCAGGTGCTTGCGCCCCTGCTTGACGCGGGACTCACCAAGCCGGAAATCCGCGAGCTTTCCCATCGTGCCGGCGTTCCCGTGTGGGACCGCCCCGCTTCCGCTTGTCTCTCTTCCCGAATTGCCTACGGCATTGAAGTGACGCGGGAGCGGCTTTCCACGGTCGAGCGTGGCGAGGCGGCTCTGCGCGAACTCGGGTTCCGCCAATTCCGCGTGCGCCATCACGATAAGCTGGTGCGCATTGAGATTGCTCCGGAGGAGCTTCCCCGCGCCCTCTCCCCGGGCATGGCTCAGCAATTTGTCGAAATCTTCAAGCCGCTCGGCTTCAGTTTCGTCACCCTTGACCTGGAAGGCTACCGCCAGGGCTCCCTCAACTCCGGCCTCATCAGCATCGTCCCACACTGATTTGCGGTCCGTTGCCGGTTATCCACGCGGTGCGGAGTCAGCCGGCGTTTGCATTTGAAGCGAAGTCGCAAGCCCCGCGCACGGTATTGGTGTGGATACGGACGGTATCTTCTACCCGGCGCGCATAGCCGCCGGCCAAAGTAACCGCCACCGGAATCTTCCGCTCGCGCGCTTTCCGGAAAACCATGCGGTCCCGTTCGATCAAACCTTCGATCGTCAACTTTAGCCCCCCAAGCTGATCCTCGCGGTAAGGATCCGCGCCCGCCAGATAGAAGATGAGATCCGGAGAGAATTCTTCCAGCGCACGATCCAGAGCCGCCTTGAGCGCCGCCAAGTATGCCCCGTCTTCGACGCCATCTTCCAGGTTGACATCCAGATTGCTGGGCGGTTTGGGATAAGGATAATTCCGCTCCTGGTGGATCGAAAACGTGTAGACGTCCGGGTCTCCCGCAAAAATTTCGGCGGTGCCATTCCCCTGGTGCACGTCGCAGTCCACGGTCATGGCGCGCGCGATGGCGGCGTCCTTTTGCAGGCGGCGAATGGCAATCGCCACGTCATGAATTACGCAGAACCCCTCACCGTGATCGGCGCACGCATGGTGAAACCCTCCGCCCAGGTTGACGGTTGCCCCCGACTTCAGCGCCTCGCGGCCCGCCAATATCGACCCCCCTGCGGAAAGCCACACCGCCTGAATTAACTCCGGCGAATACGGGATTTCCATTCGAAGAATTTCATGGGACGAGAGCGACCCGGTCTTGAGCTTGCGGATGTAATCGCGGTGGTGGATCAGAGCCACATCCTCGTCTGAGGCCGGTTGGGGCTCAATGAAATCGGAGAGCGTCGCCACGCCCTCTTCAATCAGCTTGTCCCGCGCCAGGCGGTATTTTACCGACGGAAAGACGTGTTCTCCGAGGTTCAAGTCGTAACGGTCGGAATAAACCACCCTCATGCCCGGACTCCACGCGCTGGCGTAGCGCCGGCATCCCTTCGCTTCGCTCAGGGCAAGCTTTGCCGGCAAATGCCGCCGGGACGGCGGCGCTACGT
>JBOGKI010000720.1:0-2280 GCA_050745605.1 Terriglobia bacterium
GTCTATGACCGCCGACGAGGGCCGGCGGTCATAGACCGCCGCTACAGCGAGGTTGCAGCCTCGCTTGCCGCGCTTCACGAACTCGCAGGACTCCCTGGCAAGCTCGGCCCAGTTCGCCTTTCCGGCGCTGACAACGACCCATTCCTTCGTCAGCCTGCCGTGACCCGGGTCGTCCTCGCGACCGGCCGCACTTCCACGCCACCGCCAACCTCAAAGATCGGGCAGCCCAGCGAAATTTGCACCGCGTGATCGAGACCCTTGGCCTCAATGACTGTGTAGCCGCCAATGAAATCCTTCGTCTCGGGGAACGGGCCGTCGGTGACAATTTTCTGTTTGCCCGTGACGAGCTTTCCGGCACGCTCGAGCGGGTGGCCACGATCCTTGATGTGGCCCTTCTCCCCGAGCTCCTTCAACCACGCGGTCCACTTCTGCATCGTCTCCTGCATTTTTTCGGGGGATCTCCCCGCCTCTCGGCGACGATACAGGTATAAGAATTCGCTCATGACGTTTGCTCCTTGGTTTGGAATGTATGAGCTTAAACGTTTGAAAGGCACGGCAGCAGGACACATCTGTCCCCCTCTCGCCGGAACCCGCCACCAGCGAACTCGCAGCGGTCTCCGAGCTCGGTCACGAGAACGTCATAATGGGCCGCACCTCAACCGATCCGAAGCGCGCCCCGGGGATCTTCGCCGCGATAGCGACCGCTCCGTCGCGATCGGCCGCCTCCACCAGGTAGTACCCTCCGAGCTGCTCCTTGGTCTCGGCGAACGGCCCATCGGTGGTCAGCGGCTTGCCGTTGCGGACGCGCACGGTGGTGGCGGCGTTGGTGGGCTGGAGCGCGTGGCCGCCCTTGATCGCCGAAGCGAACTCCTTGCCGAACGCGTTGTATTCGCCCAGTTCGGCCTTGTCATAGCCCTTGCTCCAGCGCGTCTCGTTGTCGTAAATCAGCAGCAGATATTGCATGGCTTATCTCTCCTTTTTTACAATAGTGGCGCGGGTTTCACAGCGCCAGCAATCTTGCTGTCCGCCGCCGGCCCGTCGCTTTTGGCTTTTCTTTCGCCACCCCTACGACGTTCGACCTGAAGCAAATCGACATCGGAAGCAAGATTTTTTGGCGGTTCGTGCTGCGCCGGGCGCCAACCTGCTTACGGGCGAGCCCTCTACCTACGCCAGATGAGGTTAGCGCGGCGCGACGCGAAGCACGGCAGCGCCCTGGATTGCATCGTTCTTGAGAGAATTGAGCGCGCGGTTGGCATCTTGCAAAGGGAAGACCTCAATATGGGTCTTGATGGGGATTTCTGCCGCGAGATGAAGAAAATCCTCTCCGTCCTGGCGGGTGTTGTTCGCGACGCTGCGGACGACGCGCTCGCCATAAAGAAGATCGTAATCAAGAGGGGGAATGGGGCTCATGTGAATACCCGCGAGCGCCAGCGTTCCGCCCCTCTTCAAGGCTCTCAGCGCCGCCGGCACAATCTCTCCCGCCGGTGCAAAGATAATCGCGCCATCCAGCTTCACAGGGGGCTCAGCTAGGGTTCCGCCGGCCCAGGACGCTCCCATTTCCATTGCGAGTTGCTGGTGCCGCAAATCCCGGGTGCAAACGTAGACTTCGACATTCCAAAAACGCGCCACCTGAATGGCGACGTGCGCAGCCGCGCCAAACCCGTAGAACCCTAATCGGCCACCATGCTGAATCGCGGAGAGCCGCAGGGAGCGGAAGCCGATAATGCCGGCGCAAAGCAGCGGAGCCGCCTGATCATCCGGAAAACTCTCAGGAATGGGATAAGCGAATTGCTCGGGCGCGACGAGATACTCGGCATAGCCGCCATCCACGGTGTAGCCGGTGAAGGCCGGGCTCTCGCACAGGTTTTCCTTTCCCGAGCGGCAATACTCGCAGACTCCGCAAGTTCGATGAAGCCAGGGAATGCCGACTCTGGCGCCAGCCTTGAACCTCTTGGCGAGGTCGCCCCCCTGCTCGACCGTTCCCACCACCTGATGGCCGGGGATCACCGGCATTTTGCCGGGAGCAAGCTCGCCTTCGACCACGTGTAAATCCGTGCGGCAGACTCCGCAGGCTGTCACATGCACCAGTATCTGATCGCCCAGCGGTTGGGGCGTCGCTAGGTCTGTGAACTCGAGTGGATTGGTCTCAACGCGCGCGGTTGAACGCAATAAGCAGGCTCTCATGGCTTCGATTCTACCCTCTCGAAAGCCATTGCAAAAGGGCACGGCCGCCGGCGGCTTCCCCGGCTGTCAGCATCCGCGCGGGCGCCAGTAGCACAG
>JBOGKI010000721.1:0-2280 GCA_050745605.1 Terriglobia bacterium
GGCGAGAGTGACCTCAGACCTTTGTAGCTTTTGTCGCGGATGGAATGCGGGTCTTCTTTGAAAAGGAAAAATTCGAACTCGGCGGAGGCGACCGGATGAAAGCCCATCTGATGAGCCTTGTCCACGACGTTCTTCAGGAGCTGGCGCGGAGAAACGGCAAGCGGCTTGCCGGAGGCCTCGTAAAAATCGAGGAGGAAAAAAGCGGTCCCTGGCTCCCAGGGAATCAATCGAAAAGTGGAAAGGTCAAGGCGCGCGAAAGCGTCGGGATAACCGGTGTGCCAGCCCGTGACCTGAACGTTGTCATAAAGTACGTCGGAAGAATCCCAGCCGAAGATGACGTCGCAGAAACCAAGACCTGTTTCCACAGCGGAGGCAAACTTCTCGCGGCTGATGTACTTCCCTCGCAGCACGCCGTCAATGTCGAACCCGCCCACTTTGATGCGGGTGATGCCGTGCTCTGCGAAAAGAGCTTCGATGGTTTTGAGGTCCATAAATGGGCGAGTCTGAACTTGTTACAACGCCACCCAGACCGACTTCACCTGGGTATACGATTCCAGGGCGTGCATGCCCATTTCCCGGCCGAAGCCACTCTGCTTATAACCACCAAAGGGTGCGGCGCTGTCGAATCCGTTGTAGGTGTTGATCCAGACCACGCCGGCTTTGATTTGCCGGGCCAGGCGATGCGCCCGCTGAATATCGCGAGTCCAGATGGCGGAGACGAGGCCGTAAATCGTGCCGTTAGCAATTTGCGCGGCTTCTTCTTCGTCGTGGAACTTGATGGCAGCCAGCACGGGCCCGAAGATTTCCTCCTGAGCGATTTTCATGTCGGGCTTCACGTCTGCAAAAACGGTGGGTTTCATGAAAAATCCCTGGGCTTTGTTGCCATCCGTGTCGCGCTCGCCGCCACAAAGGAGCTTCGCGCCCTGCTCTTTTCCGGACTGGATGTAACCCAGGATGCGATCAAGCTGGGTTTGGGAAATCTGCGCGCCCATCTCCGTCTTCGGGTCCAGCGGGTCGCCCACGCGCATGGTGCGGGCTTTCTCCACCAGCTTATCGAGGAATTGATCGTGAATATCCTGATGCAACAACAGCCGGGAACCCGCCGAGCACACCTCGCCTTTGTTCGCGTAAATGGCCCAGAAGGCGGCCGGGAGGGCGGCGTCAAGGTTGGCATCCGGGAAGATGATGTTGGGCGATTTGCCGCCCAGCTCCAGCGAAAGCCTCTTCAGGTTGCTTTCCGACGAAGCCTTGAGCAGGGCGCGGGCGCTGCGGATGCTTCCGGTGAAGGCGATCTTATCCACGTCCATGTGACGGCCCAGAGCCTCGCCCGCTTCGGGACCGTAGCCCGTCACCACATTCACGACGCCGTCCGGCACGCCCGCTTCCTGGCAAAGCTCCGCCAGGCGCAGCGTGGTGAGCGGCGTCATCTCCGAGGGCTTCACCACGCAGGTACAACCCGTGGCTAGCGCCGGCGCGATTTTCCAGGTGGCAAGCAGCATGGGATAATTCCAGGCGGTGATCATGCCGACCACGCCCACCGGCTCGTGCAGCGTGTAATTCAGGAATGGGCCGTCCACCGGAATCACTTCGCCGTGCAGGTGCCGTGCCCAACCCGCGTAGTATTGGAAAATGTCCGCAGCGGGCTTCATGTCGCCGCGAGCCGCCTGCTTGAAGGTCTTGCCGTTGTTGAGGGATTCCAGCAAGCCCAGTTCATCACGGTTTTTTTCGATCAATTCGCTGATCCGCCAGAGAATCCGGCTGCGCTCAGAGGCGTTCATTTTTGGCCAGGGGCCGGACTCAAAAGCCAGCCGGGCGGCACGCACGGCGCGGTCAACGTCTTCCGTCTTGCCGCGCTCGACAGTGGTCAGCACTTGCCCGGTGGCGGGATTCAGGACTTCGATCTTCTCGCCCGACATGCCTTCCACGCTTTTTCCGCCAATGAATAGCTTGCCCGGCTTGGGCGTAATGCTCGTTGCGCTGGTTGCCATTTCTTGTGTCTCCTTGCATCTCACACGCAGTGGACTGATCCCTAGGAATTGGCGTCCCACTGCTTCTGGGTTGATCTGGCGAGCCGCCTTGACTCTACAAGATCAAGAGGCTCCCACAGAAAGTTTCTCGGCCGGATAAAGATGCGAAGCCCAACGAAATGAAGGTAACGATGGTCGTTGGAATTTTCCACCCAAGTCATGCCCAACCCCATCCACAATAGCACGAAGGATTACTAGCCGATCCGCAGCATGGTGGTGGTGCAGTTTGGTTTCTGTGGCGGCGGTCTGTGAC
>JBOGKI010000722.1:0-2268 GCA_050745605.1 Terriglobia bacterium
GGTCAATCCAGGAGGCTTGCGGGAGAACGTTCACGTTATGTCATTCCGAGCGCAGCGAGGAATCTCGCTCTGAATGACGTCCATGAAGTACGAGATTCCTCGTCGTCTTCGACTCCTCGGAATGACAGTTTTCCCGCAGCCTCCCAGAAGGCGCAGGAGGTGAAAACATGACCATCAGCAGCACGCTTACACCGGTTCTGGGCTATCTCGTGGCAATCGGAGGCGGGATGTTCATCGGCTACAGTGACAAGCACGCATCGGAGCCCCAGGGAACTGTCTTAGCGCTCCTGGTTCTCACTCTCATTCTGGGCCTTGCCCAGCCCGCAAGGCCCTGGCGCTGGCCGATCCTTGTCGGGTTGTGGGTTCCGTTGCTCGATTCCCTTTTGCCAACGCGCACGCCCGAGTCGAATGCCGGCGGCCTTCACGGAGTCTGGTCGTTCTTGGCGTTGCTCCTCTTCGTCGAGGCGATCGGGTTTGTCGGAGCGTATGCAGGGATGGGCCTTCGGCGAGCGGCGTTTCGCTGAGGTATAGCGGCACGGTCAGGAAGGCTCACCACGGGTCTAACATTTACTCTGTTAGGTTTGATTTCGATGCCCGAGTGCGCGCCTCCTCGAGCCGCGGAGCGGCGACAGAATTTAGCCCACGGCGCGAGCCGTGGGTTGGTGTCCGCCCCGTGTCCGCCCCCCCCCAACCCCTCTCCCGCCCGCGCGGGAGAGACATCTGAGTTGTTTGTGTCAAGCTTTTTTTAGGCATAGTTCAAGCATGAGCCTCCTGCATCGACAGCGTTGTAGCGGCGAGCCACAGGGGAGAGTGTCGCCGCCGAAGGGCCGCCAGATAAAGGGATTCGTTGTAGGGAGTGCGGGTTTTCCAGCACCGATAAAGGATGCGAATCCATTTGTAGGCCAAGGCGCGGATGGCGGCGTGATGCGAAGCGCCGCGCTGCCGCTGCTGCTCATAGTAGGCCCGCGCCCAGAGCGACTTCTGGCGGGACCGGTCGGCGAACTCGTGAAAGGTCTGGCGCAGGAACTTCGGACAAGCCAGCCGCCAATGCACCCAGTGCATCTTGCCGCTCGACGCGGTGACCGGGGCCACGCCGGAGAATTGCTGGAGCTCTTCGGCGCTCTGGTAGCGGTGGCGATCCGAGCCGAAAGCGGCGGCCAGGCGCGGGGCCAAGGCTTCGCCGGCGCCCGGCAGGCGGTCAAAGAGTTCTTGATCGGGATGCTGGCGGAAGAGTTCCTCCAGCGCTTGATCGAGGCGGCCGAGGGCGGCAATCACGGCACGGAGCTGTTCGACCAGGGTCTGGGCCATCAGCACCGAAGCCTCGATCAAGGCGCGGTCTCGGGTCAGGGGGCGGGCGTGGTTGATCTCGTTCAGGAGGCTCTGGAGCGCTTGGGGAGAGAGGCGGCGAGGGTCGTGATAGAACCGGCGCAAGTCGGAGCGGCTCGCCCGCTGCAAAGCTTCGAGGCTAGGCCACTGGGCTACAAACTCGCAGGCGGCCAGGCGGCGCAGATCCCCCGCCCACTCCAAGGCTTGAGGAAAGCAGGTCTTCAACAGGGCGGTCAGGCGGTTAGTCAGACGCGTGCGGTCAGCCACGGTCTTGCGCCGGTGTTCGACCAGCAGGCGCAACTGGCGAGTGAGCGCGTCATCGGGTTGCCAGACCCGCAGGCGGTCGGGATGCGTGCGCACCAGCTCCAGCAGCAGGTCGGCATCGGTCGCGTCGCTCTTGGCGCCGCTGGTGGCGAAGGCCTGGCGGTAGCGGGCCAGGGTCTGGGGCGGAACCGGATAAAGCAGGAAGCAGTCGTAGTTCATCAGCGCATAGATCACCGCCCCGCGCGACTGTTCCAGGGCGAGGGCGATCTTCCCCTGCGGGAAACGCGCGCGGAGTTGCGCCACCCAGGCGTGCAAGGCTTCCGGTGTTTGCTCCAGGGTGAACGACTCGGCGCGCGGCGCGTCGGCGGCGTACAGACGGATTTCATGGCGCTGGTCGGCCCAGTCCAGTCCGACCCAGGCCACCACTTCCGGGTTCGAAGCGGGGGTTTCCATGGTGTTCCTCCGAGCGGGGGTGTGGAGGAGACGCGGGCTCGGACCAGGCGCAGCCCTTATAGGAGAGTCATCGAGATGACCACATCTGAGTATGCGTTTCGGGTCCGAGCGCCCCGCGCCGCTCGAAGCTCTCTCCCCAGTCGTCGAACGTCGGGGGTGTCTATTCGTAGCGGAGCGGGGCGTTTCCTCCCGTTCCTGTTGTATCGCGCGGCGGATCATGTGTCC
>JBOGKI010000723.1:0-2260 GCA_050745605.1 Terriglobia bacterium
GAGTGGAGCGGCCGCCCCGGCGGATGGGGGCCGGACGGTTGTGCCCGACCCGGAGGTGGAGGCCAAGCCCAAGCGGCGCAGCTTCACCGCCGAGTACAAGCGGCGGATTCTACGCGAGGCCGATGCCGCCAAGGCGCGGGGCGAACTGGGCGCGCTTTTGCGGCGCGAGGGGCTGTACTCGTCGGCGTTGACCGCCTGGCGCAAGGAACGCGACAACGCGACCCAGGCGGCGTTCTCGCGCCCGCGCGGCCCCAAGCCGCAGCATAATCCGCTGGCCGCCGAGATGGAGAAACTGCGCCGCCGCAATCAGCGCCTGGAAGAAGAGCTGCGCAAGGCGCAGATCGTCATCGAGGTTCAAAAAAAAGTGGCCAGGCTGTTGCGCCCCACCGCCTCCGCGACCCCGAACAAGGACCAATGATCCTCGCCGCAGTCAACGATCTCGCGCCGCTGGTGGGCCGGCGGCAAGCCTGCCAGGCCTTGGCGGTGCCGCGCGCCACCTGGTACCGGCGCCGCCACCCGCCCCAGCGCCGGCTCCGGCTCCGCCCGCACCCCCGCGCTCTCAGCCAGCAGGAACGCGGCCAGGTTCTGGCCTGCCTTCACGAGGAGCGCTTCCAGGACTGCCCGCCGGCGCAGGTCTATGCCGCGCTGCTCGACCAGGGCCATTACCACTGCTCGATCCGCACCATGTACCGGCTCCTCGATGCGCACGGCGAAAGCCGCGAGCGGCGCGACCAGCTTACCCATCCGCCCTACCAGAAGCCGGAGTTGCTGGCCACGGGGCCGAATCAGCTCTGGAGTTGGGATATCACCAAGCTGCGCGGCGCCGCCAAGTGGACCTTCTTTTACCTCTACGTCATCCTCGACGTCTTCAGCCGCCACGCCGTCGGCTGGATGATCGCCTACCGCGAAAGCTCCACCCTGGCTCAGCGGCTGATCGAACATAGCTGCCGCAGCCAGCACATCCAGCCCGGCCAGCTCACCGTTCACGCCGATCGCGGCTCGTCAATGAAGTCCAAACCCGTCGCGCTGCTCATGGCCGACCTGGGCGTGCTCAAGACCCATAGCCGCCCGCACGTCTCTAACGACAATCCCTTCTCAGAGAGTCAGTTTCGTACCCTCAAGTACCGCCCCGACTTCCCCGACCGCTTCGGCTCCATCGAGCACGCCCGCGCCTTCTGCCAGCCCTTCTTTCGTTGGTACAACCACGAGCATCACCACTCCGGCCTCGGCCTGCTCACCCCGGCAGCCGTTCATTATGGCCAGGCACCGCAGATCCTGGCACAGCGCCAAATCGTTCTCACTCGCGCCTTCACCACCCATCCCGAGCGCTTCGTCCGGCGGGCGCCGCGCCCGCCGGACCTGCCAACCCAGGTGTGGATAAATCCGCCCAAACAGGAGGTGAAAACTCTTTAAACTCCCAGCCCAGGTGTCTCACTTTCATTGACACGCACCGACTTGCGCAGCAGCGGGCCGGCCGAGCCGCTCGGGCCAAAGTCGTAGTCGTCCTGCTCGGTGACTTGCTCGTTGCCGTTGTAAGTCCAAGCGGTTTCCGACGTCTCGCCGTTTTCCAGGGTGGTCGTTCGGGCGCCGAGCAAGCGGGGGTCGAGCCAGCTTTCCTTGACGGTGCGCAGCTCGGCGCCGTTCCAGTCGCGGTAGTCGATGCTCTGCTCCACCGGAATCTGGGCGGTGAGCGATTCGTCGCTGTTCACCTGTGGGACCACGCCGTCGGGCGAGTAGGTGTAAACGGTTTCGAAGCTGCCGCCGCGCACCAGGTCGTAGGCGGTGACGGTGGTCGTCTTCGTGGTCCAGCGACCGATCTGGCTGCCGCTCCAGTTGGTGGCGTAGGCGAAATGCTGGTGTAGCACCTCGGCCGAGCCGTCAAAACTTACATAGCGGTCGGTGATGACCGGGGTGGTGTAGAAGTATTCGCAGGCGCCCAAGCTGGAGCCATTCCGCACCGGGCCGTCCCAATCGCCATACTCGCTCGACGAACTGGTCATGGCCCACACGTAACGGACGTAACCGCCGGAGGGGTAGGCGATCTTGTCGAGCAGGCCATAGGTCGGATCGTATTGAAAACCGTAGCTTCGGCCGTTGGGCAGCGAGATCGAGGTCACGGCCGCGGCGGCGCCGCTAGCGGGCGTTTGGGTGCAGTTCTGGCTGCCCGCCGCCTGCGTCAAGGTGGCGCTGAAGTTGAAGCCGGCGCTGCTCCAGTAGACGTCGAACGGCTGGCTGAACCCCGCGACGGCTACGGAATCTT
>JBOGKI010000724.1:0-2259 GCA_050745605.1 Terriglobia bacterium
CTATTGGCGCTAGGAGTGTGTCGGAGATAAGCCTTCTGAAATTTGCTTTTTGGCTATCTGCGGTCGCGGCGAGTCGGATTTTGAGCTTTTGCCGTTGCCCAAGCCGCCCGGGAAGTGCGTCGGGCAGCCTAACTTTTCCCTTTCACGCTCTCTGCGTTGTCCAACCCGAGTGGAAGAGTTTCAGCAGGTTGTGCGTGGCGCAGATCAGCTTCCATTCCGCTTCGACGCGGACCAGCCCGCGCAGCAGAAATCTCCGAAACCCTCGCCCCTCTTTGATCTGTCCAAAAACCGGTTCGACCACCGCCTTGCGCATCCTGTAAACCGCCCGTCCTTCCGGCGTCCGCAGCTTGTGTCGCATCGCCTCCGCCACGGACGACCCCGGCGGCGGCGGACCCGTGGCCGCCGGCACGATGCAGTCGTGCTTCGGCCGATCCGGCGCTACCCACAGATCGATGCCTTCCAACTTCGGATCGGTCACGTTCGCCTCACTGAAATATCCGGCGTCCGCCGTCGCTTGCTGCGGCGCGCTTCCCGTCAGCACCGCCACTTGCGCCAACATCGGCACCAATTGCTTCTTGTCGTTGGCTTGCTGCGTCACCGCCGCCACCACGATTACTTGCGCCTGGCTGTCCACCACCGCCTGCGCGTTGTAGGCTTGCACAAACTCCTTCGTCGCTCCGTCCTTCATGATCCGCGACTCCGGATCGGTAAAGTTGCGTTGCGCCTTTGGCTCCGGCTGCGCTTCTTCCGGATTCGGAACCTGCGGCGGCCGCCCGCCCATCTTCCGACCCTGTTCTTCTTCCTTCTGGGCGCGCTCCTTTAATTGCGCCTCGACTCGCGCCTTCTCCTGTTCCGCTTGCTCGCGCGCCTCGCCTTCCAACCCCGCCTTCGCTTCCCGTATCTTCGCTAACCGACTCTCCCGCCGCGCCAACTCCCGCGGCAATTCGTCGCCCCGTTTCCCCTTCCCGTATTTCCCATCTTCCTCCCCGTCCACCCGCGCCGCCTCCTCCAGCAGCGCCTTCACCTCCGCTTCCAGTTGCTTCTCCGCCTCCCCCATCCGTGCGTAGCTCATCGCCCGGTGCTTCGAGGCATTCGCTTTGATCTTCGTCCCGTCCAGCGCCACGTGCCCCAGCTTCACCAGCCCGGCGCGCTGGCACAACCGTAAGACCTGCACAAATAGTTGCGAGAGCTCCGCCAGGTGTTCCTTGCGGAAAGCCGCGATCGTGTCGTGATCCGGATGCTGATCCGCCGCCAGGTACCGGAATCCCACGTCCTCGTAAGTCGCCCGCTCCATCCGCCGCGAACTCGCCACCCCCCGGCAGTATCCATAGATCAACAGCCGCACCATCATTCGCGGATCATACGCCGCCAGCCCTCGCCCATCCCCCTCTTCGTACACCGCGTAGATCGCCGACAGGTCCAGCGTCTCCACTACGTCGGCTACGAACCGCGCCAGGTGTCCTTCCGGCAACCAATCCTGCAGCGACGGCGGCAGCAGGTAAGCCTGATTCAGATCGCAACTCCGAAATTGTTTGCTCATGCCGCCATCCTACAACCCTTCGCTGTCCTGTCAAGCCCCCCATCCATCCCCTTTTCGAAAAACCTTCCAGCCTCACCAAATCGGAAGCTGAAATCTATCTCCGACACGCTCCTAGAGGGCGAATTTGACCCCGGCATCGCCGTGAGCGGAACGTGGCAGGGCGATTATACTGGGGCCGCTGGCTCAGACTACGAATTCGGTCCTGAGGACACGGGCATGTCAGGAACCCTCTCCGTCCCCTATGGCAGGGCTCCGGCGTTGTGGCGGTTTGCGGAGTACAATGGCAACTGTGAGGGGCAAGCCGTAAACATGCCGACCGCCGTGGACGCGGTTACTTACCTGAACTGCCACCACGTTGGTGGCCTCGGAGGCGGCCAGTACGAAGCCTCACCCAACCCACTGTACGCTTCCAGCCCACCCGCGGCGGTTACGGTCACCGGCTCGGGATTTTCCACAACGTATGGCATGCCCAGGGTCGAATACTATTACAATGACGGCACATATGTGGGCGAGGAGGTCGCCACGCAAGCCACTTCAACCTGGATAAGTGGGCCGCCGCCCAGCAACCTAAGTTCCCTCCCGAGCGGAGTCTACGTAGGTGCGATCCAAAACGAGACCGAGGGGGGCGGATGGGCAATAATTGGAGTCGCAGATGTGAACGTGGTCACGACAAACCCTCCCCACATCGGCGGAGGTGGTGGCGGCGGCGGGGGTGGTGG
>JBOGKI010000725.1:0-2252 GCA_050745605.1 Terriglobia bacterium
GTATGGTTGCCCTCCCTGCCGCAATTTTATTATCTGAATTGCGATGGCAACCCGCCCAACTTAACATAGTAATATTAGACGGTTTACCGGATTCAAAGTTAGCACTCCGCTTGTTCGCTTGTGGGATGTGTGTGAGCGAAATCGGACGGCCGGTTCGATGTGCGCTGGACGGTGTGGCGAAGGCTATTCCCCCAGGGTTACAGGCTCCGCAACAACAGGCAGGTGATGTCATCGTGCTGGCGGGCCGGTCCGACAAACGCATCCACCGAAGCCATCAGGCGTTTCAGTTGTTCCTGCGCGGCGCCCGCCGAGGCCGTGGTTAACAGGGCCAGCAGTCTGGATTCGCCATATTCCTCGCCGTTTTCGTTCTCTGCTTCCACCACGCCATCGGTGAAGACGGCAAGAAGATCGCCCGCGCGCAACGCCACGGTGTCGGAATCGTACCGGACGTCAGATTTGATCCCCAGCGGCAGGCCGCCGGCTTCCAGGCGCTCGATCTCCCCGGAGGCCCGGCGCAGAATGGGAGGGTTGTGGCCGGCGTTGATGTAGGTCAAGGCGCGGCTGGTGGGTTCGAGCTCGGCAAAGAATGCGGTGGTGAAGCGCAAGCCGCCGAGACTATGAGCGCAGGCATAACCATTCAGCCGGTTCACCAGATCGAAGAAGGTGACCGGCGCAGCCGCCAGAGTGCGCAGGCTGGCTTGGAACGTCGCCATCAGCAGCGCCGCCGGAACGCTCTTGCCAGCCACGTCGGCCACAACCAGGAGCAAGCGGTTGTCTGCGGTCGGGCTCGGGCCTGCCGGTCCCGGCGCTGCCCCGTTCGCGGCAGGGCGGAGAAAGGCATCATAGTAATCACCGGCAACCGTGTTCTGGGGCCGTGTGGCGAACGCAATGTCCACGCCCGCGATCTGCGGCGCCTCCTTGGGCACCAGCCACCCCTGAATCTCCCGGGCGATTTCCAGGTCGCGCTTCATCGCCACCCGGTCAGCGAGTTCCAGAATGAGCAGGAGGAAGAGGGCGACCACCGTCAGCGGCCAGCCGAGCGGCCATACGCCGGCGAGGGCAAGAACGAACAGCACCACTGCAATGAGCAACAGAAGACGCCGGGATGGGGAGAGCTTCATGAGGACGGCCCAGAAGAATAACCTCCAAATCCTGATCCGGCGCTTGAAGCGGGATTCGCCTTTGACCCAGTCCTGGTCCACATCCTTCACGTAGAAACCGTAGCTGGCGCGCGCTTCGGCCCGGAACTGCGCCCAAAGGTCCTGGATTTCGATGCCCTCCGTGACACTCTCCCAGAAGGTCTTCATGTTTTCGGCCGTGCGATTTATCCAATCGAAGGGTCCTGACCCTTCACGCCTTCTGTGGTGTCTGCTCTCGGACCGGTCTTGGCTTGATGGGCCGTCCGGAACTGCCGCCCCGCAGCTTGGGCAGAACTTGGCGACCGCCGGAAGGGCTCTTCCGCATTTGGCGCAAATCACGTCTGTCCTCCGTATTTCCGATATCCCGCACTGTAGCGGCGCCGACCGCCGCTGCAACTCTCTTCTCTTCCGGCGGTCATAGACCGCCGCTACAGCGTGGGTTCACCCGCGGCGGGCGCGAAGCGCATCCAGACTCCACCGGTACGTCTTCGGTTCGGCGAGAAGGAATGCACCTGCCGAGGCGGTGAAGACGGAGTAATTCAGCGGCGCCTTGATTCCAAGCCCGGTAGTCATGCCGATTGCGAACGCCAGTAGCAGCAAGCCGCTCAGCAAGGCTGCGATCCGGGTGCGGTAGCCCACGATCAGCGCGATGCCAAACGCGGTCTCGCCGAGGGTGGCAATCCATCCCACCGCCGGAACCCAGCTTGCCGGGAGCCAGGGATTGAGCTTGGCGGCGTAGACCAGAAAATTATGGAAATTCCCCCATGCCACGAGGTGTGCCCCAGGCCCTCCCCAGATTCCAAACCGGTCAGCCACAGCGGAGAGGAACGCCGCACCGAGAGCGAGCCGGAGATAGACCGAGGCCCAACTCGCCCATTTCCCGGTTTCCGTCCCTCGGTCCGAGGTGGCATGGAGGTTATTCGAGAGCGTTTCCATATCGGTTCTCCCGCTGTCAGAACAGATGGTATCTTGGGATGGGCCGCGCCGCCAGTGTTACTATGTTAAATCGAATTTACGGCGTGTCAGAATGGGTCAATGAATCGCCACGACCTGCTGTAGCGGCGGTCTATGACCGTCGACCTTGATTTCCCAAGAACCTCGGCGGTCATAGAC
>JBOGKI010000726.1:0-2245 GCA_050745605.1 Terriglobia bacterium
GTTCTGGAAGTTCTGAGACGGCGCTCCTACCAGGGACTCGGCAAGGGTGCCGACGTTGTTGGAAGACTCGTCTTGGGCCACCTTATACTCTCCCCAATGTCCTTCAACCACAGCGATCTCGTGCCGTTGCGTGTTTGCAGCAAGGTTCGCGCCGCTGATGCAGCCGTTTGGATCAGTATGCACGTCATAGTGTCCTGTCTGCTTCTGATAGAACGTGCTTCCGGTGTGGTCCAGATCGGGCACCCGGCATCGAAGCGCGGAATGATCTGACCTGGCCGACTGCCTGAGGGAACCCAGACAGCGGAGAACGATACCTGCGCCACCCGAAACCTTTATAGATGCGCTACCGACTTTGGGACTTAGAGGAAAGGGATGGGGGTGGGCGGCACGCTGCTTATTGCGAGCCCGGCGGGAGGCTCGAAGAGCGAGGAGGCAAGACTTGGAACCATTTGCAGCGCTGTGACAACCTGAGTTGTCAGCACTCTGAGGGCGCCGGAGTGGTTGAACGTATACACGAACTGCAGGAGCGGGAGCTTGAAATCGGCGTCCGCCGTGACCCACTCCTTCACCCGCACCGACTCGCCGCGTCGATCCGTCCACTGATATTCTTTTCCGGCGCACCGGTGTCCCAGCAACTGCATGGGTGCAAGCGGCGTGGGATGTCCCACGATCTTGAGCGATGATCGTTCCGCGGTCTTTCCGCCCTTGTCGTACACCAGCCTATAGCCTCCCGAGAAATCAATCAGGGTGATATCCATAGGGGGATTAATCGTGCCGGCGCGCGGCACGTCGGTCCACGCCAGCTCCTTGCGCAAATTTTCACCGAGCGCTTGGTAGACGTCATACTTGTAATTGGTGGCCCCTGCCCCTGGATATACACTCTGACACGGGTATATATGCTTGATCAGACCGAATGCATAATCCGATTCCCTGATCTCTGCCTTCCAATAAGCGCCCTGCTGGCACGGCGCTGGCCGCGCCAGGCTCAGGCACACCACCAAAGCCAATAATGTTCCCCGTCCGAATTCACTGCTCACAGACTACCTCCTCTTTTTGGACGATGCCGACCTCGGGAAGCCCGCGCGAGCGCCACCGGTATTCGACCAAAGGCGCTAGTGTGTGGTTCCTTGCGGGTCGCTGGTGCAACTGGTAGTGATGCAGTTGAGCGTACCCGAGACTCTGCCGTTTATGATACCGAGCGATGTCGTATCCGTTGAGAATGTCTGCTGCCAATCCTCCGAGCAATTCCCGCCGCTTTTTGCAGGTTTGGGAACAGTTGTAAATGTAGTCAGCCTGGGTGAAGTTACCGCTGGAGTCCGTTTGCCATGTCCCCGCTGTCGGCTTGTTGTTACACTGGTTGCTTGTCGTGCACGTTTGGCTCGACCAAGAAAGATGCTCGCTTACTGAGAGCGGGTGGCGCAGAGTTTCGCTTTCCAGAAACTCTGCGGCTCTTGGCTCTGTTCCGACCGGTGCGGTCACGCTCCCCGTGTAATCATGCACGCTGGACCCTTTCCACTCTTCGGCCTTGCTGACCAACCCCGCCTTCACCGGGTTCAGATGGATGTAGTTGACCTTTTCGTGATATTCCTCAACCGTCCGCAAAGCCCGGTCGAAAAAGCACCCCTGCCACACGCGGCCCACTCCTTTTCGCTTTGCATTCATCCGCCGGGTCGAACTCACTTTGATTGATTCCATCACCGCGGAAATGGTGGCCGGGCAGTGCGGAAACAGGATGGCGTGCCAGTGGTCCGGCAAGAAGACCCAGGCCGTCAGCCGGAAACCCTGTGCCGCGCGGCGGGATTGGATGGCCCCGGCCAGTAATTCGAATTCCGATTCGTCCAGATGCGAGCAGCCATGAAACAGGCGGCAAGTGATAAAGAAAAAGCGGTCGCAGAGCACTAAGCGCCGGAGACGCGACATCAAAACCGATTGTAGCTGATGTTCTGCTGGGACAAGCCGCAGAGTTTCTGGAATGCGAAACTCTGCGCTACCTGCTCCACGCTCGATACTTCCGCCAGCTCCTTAGTTTCGCCGGGCGCTATACGGACGGGTTGCGGCCCTTGCTTCAAAACCCACTCCATTTCGGGTAGCCTTCCAGGCCGGTTGGAGCATCCGGGTCGACGGTGAAGTCGTACTCCCACCCCGTGGGCGCCATCTTGAGAGGCATGCCGTTGGGACCGTAACCCGGTCCTTGCCGGAACATCTCGACGCTCTTGAGCGAGATGGCATCCAGGATCTGGCGAAC
>JBOGKI010000727.1:0-2243 GCA_050745605.1 Terriglobia bacterium
AATCGAAACGGGAGCGCCTTGAATCACGTGGTCGTCCGATCGGCGCGAAGAAATTCCCTGTGGCTTCCCATTCGCACCGATTCAGAATATCCATTTCAGAGCGAATTGAATTTGTCGCTGGTTTTCGGGAACCGTGCTGGAGACACTTGCGCCCCCGGGGACGTCCACTGCGTTTCCGGGAATCGCGAAGTTGGGATGATTAGACAAGTTGAAGAATTCCGCCCGGAACTCCACCTGGTTTCTTTCCGTCACCCGGAAGTTCTTGAGCATCGCAAAATCAAAACTGACCAAATCCGGACCTCGCAGGCTGCTACGGCTGGCATTCCCGAATGAGTGTGCAGACGACTGGCCTGGTGCGAGCGGCGGAATCACATAAGCGGCCTGGTTGTACCAGCACGCGAGCGATTGCTGGCCGGGCGGGCAGCCCAGCGCCGCCTGGCTGGACGTGTCGAAGGAGAAATTCATGGGATTGGCGATTACATCCGGCCGCGGGCTCGCGCTGCCCGTATTCGTGGGATCAAATGAGAGCCCAGGGGTAAAGGCCTCGCCGCTGTGCGCCGAAGTGATTCCCGAAACCTGCCAACCACCAAGAATGGCATTGCCCACCCCTTTCATGTTTCCTAGGAAACGCTTTCCTTGCCCCACGGGCAACTCGTACATGTAGCTGACGACGAACTGATGCAGGAAATCCGGATTCACTGGACCGTATTCCGCGTTGATGTTGTAAGCGTCCTGGATCGCGCTCCCCACGTTGCCGTCTGCCGTGCCTAACGAGTTGCTGTAAGTATAGGAAAGGAGCGCGTTGAAACCGTGGGAGAATTTCTTGTTCAACGACACCTCGAGCGCGTTATAGCTCATGTCAAATTGCGCGTAATCGATTGGCACAAGGGATGCAATGTTCGGATTCAGGTTGAATACCCGGCGCCCGAAATTGGTACCGTTCTGAAAGTTGGTGTCCAACGGCTGCGGGGCCTGGTTGAGGTCACTGCTCCCGTGGTTCCACAGATCCACGGCTCGTGTACCCACATAGCCCACCTGCAGCAGCCAGTTTTGCTGGAACTGGCGCTGAATGTTGAAATTCCATTCCAGGATGTATGGCACAGGCCGGTTCGGAGGGCTCAGATAGATGCTTCCAAAGGGGGCGCTCGCGGTTGCAAATTGGAACACCGAAGGAAATCCGGCGGACAGGGGCTGAGTGGCGGTGGGCAGGTCAAATGGGTTGAAATTCACCTGATAAGCGGTATAGAAGGGAGGGTTCACGCCCAAATCATCGAAGATATTTCCCTCCGGTGAATAGAACATCCCGAAGGCGCTTCGGATCACCGTCTTCTTGCTGGAATCCGGCGACCAGGCGAAACCCACCCGCGGAGCCCACTCATGAAGGTCGTAACTGATACCCGCATGCGGAACCCCGCCTGGCCCGGCGCTGACGATGAGGCCTCCGGTTTTCGGATCGAAATTCGACACTCGCCCGTTGACGGGAGAGTCGATTTCGTAGCGCAAGCCAAGATTCAGAGTAAGGTCCGGTGTGGCGCGAAAATCATCCTGGACAAACTCTGCCAGGGCCCAATAGCGGGTCGGGTCTTCCCCGTTGAAGGCGTCCTGCAATGATGAAACAGGGATGCCGAGGAGCAGGTCCGCCAGCCCGTTGCCGCCCGCTCCCGAGGCCAGATCTGAAGAATACTGGCCGCTGAATGTAAACCATCCCCGCGGTTCCTGGTCCTGGAAGAAATTCCGCTGCTGCCGGCCGAAATCCACTCCAAACTTCAACGAATGACGGTTGCGTACCGAGTTCAAGGTGTCCGCAGCCTGGAAAATGTTTTCTGCGACCTTCTCGGGAAACCAAAGTGTGTCGCCAAGTCCCTGGAATCCGGCCACGGAAAACTGCGGTAATCCCGAGGAGGCCGGATCGCCGCGATTCGCGAAAGGAATGCCCAGGGCGTTGGCCGGTTGAGTGCCGTAGTCGGGAGGGACCGCGTGTACGGTGTAGCGCATAAACCCGCCATGAAGACTGTTCAACAGCGTAGGACTGAAAGAGTGAGTCCAGCCCGCGCCCCAATGTTGATCTCCGTCTACGATGTCGCCTGCGAAGGAAGCCGTCCCGCCACCCGCGCTCCCGAGCGGCGCGGGTTGTGTAACCCGAACGATGCCGAAGCTCTGATCGAGGAAGAGTTGATCGCGATCGGACACTCGGTGATCCAGCCGCGTGTCAAATGAATCTTGGTTGTTCTTGAGCGTCGGGT